>JAGLBH010000193.1 GCA_018260285.1 Arthrobacter sp.
ACTCGAAGATCGGGGATCCCGTCCAGAGGGCTGGGGAGCCTCCGGGGGTCGGGGAACGAGGACGGGTCGGCGAACGAGGACGGGTCGGCGTGTCATCCGGCTAGATGAGTGCGGCGGCGCCGCGCTCCAAGAGCGCCTCCGCCACGACGGCACCCAGTTCGGAGGCGGCCGCTTCGGCGTCGTCGGTGCTCGCGAGATCCGCAGCGGTGAAGGCGCCCTCGGAGAGCTCGCCGGGCACGGTCTCGTCCGTCTCGATCTCCACGTCCAGCCCGGTGACGGGCAGGTACGGCGAGATGTCCAGCGAGGCGCCGGCGGAGAAGACCTCGGAGCCGTCCGGCTTGGCAGCCCGGCCGAGGAGGGAGAGCGTCTCGCCGTCGAAGGTCGCCAGGGCGCCGACGGGCGCCGAGCACCCCGCCTCGAGCGTCCTCAGCAGGGAGCGCTCGGCCGTCACGGCCAGGCGCGTCGGCAGGTGGTCGTAGGAGGCCAGGGCCTCGGAGAGGAGCGCCGTCGTCTCGTCGTCGCCGTCGCGCACCTCCACCGCGAGGGCGCCCTGCCCCGGGGCGGGAAGCATGACCTCGGGGTCGATGAGCTCGGTGATGTACTGCTCGCGCCCCAGCCGCTTGAGGCCTGCGGCGGCGAGAATGACGGCGTCCAGATCGCCCCGCTGCCCCCCGGACATGTGGGCGTTGGCCTCGTCGGACACGTGCACCCCCGTCACGCGGGAGAGGCGGGTGTCCACGTTGCCGCGGATCTCCACGATGCGCAGATCCGATCGCAGAGCCCGCAGCTGAGCGGCTCGGCGCGGGGAGCCTGTGCCGATCGTCGCTCCCTCGGGAAGGGTCTCGAGCGTCAGGCCGTCGCGCGCGCAGAGGGCGTCGCGGACGTCCTCGCGCTCGGGAATCGCCGCAATCCTGAACCCGGGCTCAGGGGCGGTCGGCAGGTCCTTGAGGGAGTGGACGGCCACATCGGCCCGCCCGTCCGCGAGGGCATGCCGCACCGCAGAGACGAAGACTCCCGTGCCTCCCAGCTGGGCCAGCGGCGTGGTCACCACGTCCCCCTCTGTCTTGACCAGCGTCAGCTCGCCCGGGACCCCCGCGGCTGCGGAGAGGGCGTCGAGGACAAGGGCGGACTGGGTCGTCGCCAGCGCGCTGCCGCGCGTGGCCAGCCGAAAGGCACGGGTCACGGTCAGTTCTCCTTCGCGGATGCTGCCCGGTCGGCAGCCGAGTCCATGCCGGCCACCGTGGGGCGGATCGAGCCGTCCCGCATGACCTTGGCACAGCAGTTGGGCGCGCAGACGTCCCGCCACGGGCCGAGGTCCGTGACAGCCGGGCGCTCGGGCTTGGGCCCTGCGTTGTGGCGCTCTTCGAGCAGGTCTGCAATCCCGGTGATGAAGGCCTTGTGAGTGCCGGGGGTCGGCACGCGCACGGCGGCCAGCCCCAGCTCCTTGCACGTCTCGAGGGCCTCGGTGTCGAGGTCCCACTTCACTTCCATGTGGTCGCTGACAAACCCGAGCGGCACGATGACCACGCCGTCCACGTCGTCCTTCATCTCCTCGAGCGCGTCGTTGACGTCCGGCTCAAGCCACGGGATGTGGGGCGCGCCCGAGCGCGACTGGTACACGAGCGAGTGGGTCACGCTCTCGGCGCCCTCCACGGCTCCGCTCGTGACGATGCGCGATAGGATCTCGCGGCCGACGGCGAGGTGCTGGGCCGTGTAGGCGTTGCCGCCCTCGTACTCCTGGCCCTCCGGCAGGCGGGGTCCCGCCGCCTCCGCATCCGACATCGGGATCGAGTGGGTGCAGTAGAGCACGTGGATGCGCGGGTTCTCGACGCCGGGGCCGAGCAGCTCGGCGCGAACCTGCCCGATGCCCTCTCCCACGCCCTCGACGAACGGCTCGACGAATCCGGGGTGGTCGAAGTACTGGCGCACCTTGTCCACCTGCAGCCGGCCCTCGAGGCCCGTGGAGGCCAGCGCCATCCCGAAGTCCTCGCGGTACTGGCGGCAGCTGGAGTAGCAGGAGTATGCGCTCGTGGAGAAGGCGAGCACGCGGCGGTGGCCGGCGTCGTACATCTCCTGGAGCACCTCGGGGGTGTACGGGGCCCAGTTGCGGTTGCCCCAGTAGAGGGGAACGTCAATTCCCCGGCGCTTCAGCTCTTCCTCGATGGCGGCCTTGAGCGCACGGTTCTGGGCGTTGATGGGGCTCACGCCTCCGTTGGCCCGGTAGTGGGTTGCCACCTCTTCGAGGCGCTCGTCCGGGATGCCGCGCCCGCGCGTCACGTTCCGCAGGAACGGGATGACGTCCTCCTGCCCCTCGGGTCCGCCGAAGGAGGCGAGAAGGAACGCGTCGTACTGAGTCGGGGCCATGACCCCGTCCTCGGTGACGCCGGCCAGAGGGTCGAAGCCCTCGGGCTGCTGTGAGGAGACCTGGCTCAACGGAGCACCTCGGCGATCTCCGAGGAGGCGATGCGGCGTCCGGTGTAGAAGGGAATCTCCTCCCGAACGTGGCGGCGGGCCTCGGTCTTGCGCAGGTGGCGCATGAGGTCCACGAGGTCCACGAGCTCGGGGGCCTCGAGGCCGAGGATCCACTCCCAGTCGCCGAGGGCGAAGGAGGCCACGGTGTTGGAGATGACCTGCGGGAACTCGCGGCCCTTGAGGCCGTGGTCGCGGAGCATGGCGCCGCGCTCCTGCTCGTCGAGGATGTACCAGTCGTAGGAGCGCACGAACGGGTAGACGCAGACCCAGGTGCTCGGCTCCACGCCGCGCGCGAAGGCGGGCGAGTGGCTCTTCGTGAACTCTGCCTCGCGGTGCACGCCCATGGCGGAGAAGACGATCTCGGTGGCGCTGAAGAGGCTCAGGCGGCGGATCTGGCGCACGGAGGCCTGGAGCCGCTCGGGCTCGGAGCCGTGGAGCCAGATCATGATGTCGGCGTCGGCGCGCATCGCGGAGACGTCGTACGTCCCGCGGAGCGTCACGCCCTGTTCGGCGAGCTCTTCCACGAGGTCGTCGAACTCCTCATGCCTCCCCTTCGGGGAGCCTGTGCGCTTGAAAACGGTCCACAGGGTGTAGAAGAGGGTCTCATTCCCTGCCTCGTGCTGCTCGCTCATGGCGAATTCCGCCACCTTTCTGGGGGAGAAGATCTCAGGTTCTACTTGCCGTAGAACCAGCTCACACTATCAAAACCGGCTTGTGCGGG
>JAGLBH010000194.1 GCA_018260285.1 Arthrobacter sp.
AGAAGAAAATTTTCATCGATTTCTATCCCCCTGAAAAGGTGAGCATCGTCAAACAAGCATTCCCAAATCCGGCTTATCAACTCAATGTGAAAAATGTCGCCGCGGCGACAAAATTCTCCGTCGTCGCGTTCCTCATGATCCTGGACGTCTGGGGCTTCCCGGCCGCTCCCCTGCTCACGAGCGTCGGCATCGTCGGCATCGCGGTCGGCTTCGGTTTCCAGCAGATCTTCCGCGACTACCTCGCAGGGATCTTCATCACGGTCGAGGACCAGTTCGGCATCGGCGACCTCATCGAGACGAGCGAGGTCAAGGGTCGCGTCCGCGCCATGAGCCTGCGCATCACCACCGTCGAGGCCGAGGACGGGGCCATCTGGTATCTGCGCAACGGCGAGATTCTTCGCGTCGCCAACCACTCTCAGGGGGTCACGACGACGTCGCTGCCCCTCACCGCTTCCCCCGAGACGAGCGACGGCGCCCCCGAGACGGGTGCCACGACGCGCATCACCCGTATTCTGGAGGATGTCCCCGCTGACGAGCGGCCCCGCGGCAGCCACCGCGAGCCGCAGCAGCAGACCGAGCAGAAGCCACAGCCGCAGAGAGTGACCGAATGAGCAGCGATCTCCCCCAGCCGAAACCCGGACTGAGCCTCGGGCTGCAGGCCAAGAGGCCGGAGGCCCAGGCGGCCCCGGCGTCGTTCTACGACCAGGTCGGCGGACACGAGACGTTCGTCAAGCTCGTGGACGTGTTCTACGACCTGGTGGAGCAGGACCCGGACTTCACAGCCCTCTACCCGGAAGAGGACCTGGGCCCGGCACGGCGCCGGCTCCTCATGTTCTTCGAGCAGTACTGGGGCGGGCCGAAGACCTACTCCGAGGAGCGCGGCCACCCGCGGCTGCGCATGCGCCACGCGGCCTTCACAGTCGACCCGTGGGCGCGGGACACGTGGCTGAAGTACATGCGCGTGGCCGTCGAGTCGCTCGAGCTGCCGCCGCTCTACGAGGCGGAGCTCTGGGACTACATGGACCGGGCCGCGCACTCGCTGCTCAACTCGCCTGGCTGATGCTCTCCGGCCTGTGCGAGAGGACCCGCTCGGCCTCGACTGAGGCGCGTGCGATGAGCGGCCCGAGAGCACTGTAGAAGCCCGCCAGCATGATCCAGCCGAGTCCGCCGAGCGGGATGACGAGTCCGACCAGGGCGACCGGAACAACGGCTCTGACGATGCCCATCGTCATCATGCTGAACCCCTGATACTCGCCTCGGCGGCTCTCCGGCACGAGTGCCATCTCCAGCTCCCACTGAATCGACGAGACGCGCAGATCGCCGAGCGTGAAGACGGCAACGCTCATCATGAGCAGAAGAGCCCTGATCGGCTCCTCGGGCGCAGCGAGGGCTCCCACCAGGCCTATCGCCATGAAGCCGGCAGCGGTCCAGCCGGTGGCAGCGGGAATCATTCGACGCGCCTGCGAGGGCGAGCATATGCGGGAGGCGACCTTCATCTGAAGAACGGTCGCGAGGGCTGTGTTCACGCCGAGCGACACGGGAAAGAGCCACGGCGGCGCGCCTCGATCGTTGACTGCCCACAGGGACAGTCCGAGGACGAGCACATCGAAGCTCGACGCCAGCGCCGCCATCAGCCCAGCCTGCGACATGAAGCCGAGGTTTCGCCACACCGGCAGCGCAGCAGCAGAAGAGCATCCGGACAGCGTGCTCTGTGTCTGCAGCGGCGAATCGCCTGCAGGGAGAGCCCTTGCACCAAGACCCACCGCCAGAAAACTCAGCCCGTCGGCGACGACCAGCACCCGCCAGAGACCGTCAGATGGCCCGA
The DNA here is from genome assembly GCA_018260285.1 of Arthrobacter sp. Lineage (GTDB taxonomy): Bacteria > Actinomycetota > Actinomycetes > Actinomycetales > Micrococcaceae > Falsarthrobacter. The sequence continues at coordinate 1,826 of JAGLBH010000194.1, forward strand.
TGGCGCTGGCCAGCGCCGCCAGGCCCAGGCCGAGGCTGTGCCCGACGTTCAAGACCACCCGGAGATAGGCGCGAATCCGAGTGCGGTCAGGCCCTCCGATGCTTCCCACATAGGTATTCCGTGCCGTCTGGAGAGTGCGCTCCGCACAGGTCACACCGCTGAGGAGCACGGCGGCGACCCATGCCCACGCGGTTGTTCCTCCGGGGCAGATCCCGAGAAGCACGGTCAGAAGCCCAGTCACCAGAGCGCTTGTGACGAGGACCCTGCGGGATCCTCGTCTGTCGGCGATTCTGCCCCCGAGCCATGAGCCCACAGTCCCGCTGAGAAAGCTTCCGCTGAGCATCCACGAGGCAGCAGCGCTCGACCAGCCCATCGACCGAGTCAGAAGGAACACGAGGGCCACCGTGGTGAACGCGTTACCGATGTTGCTCACGAGCTGCATCGCGGCGAGCCGTCTCATCGTGGGGTGCCGAGGCCATCCTCGGTGGAGTGTCATGATCATGGCTCAACGCTCCCCTGGACTCCACGGACTCGCTATGATTTCGAGGTGAGTCGAAATGTCATCTCCATCGGCCTGAGTGCCAGTGATCTACAGAGAATCCGGGTGCACGTCTCCCCTGGCAATGAGCTGATCAGAGCAGTCCGGCGCCTGAACAGCCCCCACGCTGTTCCCCTCCACACGGATCTGCTGGATCGTGTCCGCACAAACGCCGATCCTCAGGCACTGCGGCTGCTCCAGTCCGTCCTCCCTCCGCGGATCTACACTCCGGACTTCCTGAGCGGCCCGGCAGACAGCGAGGAGCCCGCGGACGTCGTCACGGCCATTCGCGACTCCCCGCTGGATGCGGTCGTCCTCGACCTCAGGAGATGCCTTGCTGTGGGGCTGCTGGATGCCGACCCCATCGACCGACTTCTGCGGAATCCCGCGAGCGCCCGAGAGAGGCTTGCGGAGGCGTGGGAGACTGTCTGGGATTCGGCCTTCGCGCCTCTCTGGCCTGGCCTTCGTCAGGTCTTGGACTCTGACAAGGCACACCGCATTCACATCGCCGGCTCCCACGGCATGGGCGAGATGCTCAACAGCCTCCACCCCGATGTCCACTGGGACGGACACGTCCTTCGACGATTCCGCAGTCCCAGCACGGCCGAGATCCACGGGGAGGGGCGGGGGCTCATTCTGCGGCCCTCCGTCTTCGGCTGGCCGCGCGTGCAGGTCGCCGTGGACCCTCCCTGGCCGCCGTCACTCGCCTATCCGGCGAGAAATGCCACGAGCCAATGGTCCCTCAACGCGCCCTCATCGGCCCGTCCTCTGCAGGACCTCCTGGGTGAGACGCGCGCCATGATTCTGCTGCAGCTGGCGGTGCCTGCG
>JAGLBH010000195.1 GCA_018260285.1 Arthrobacter sp.
CGAGCTGGGAGAGGGTGTCATGAGGCTCGGTGCGCTGCTCGAACCGCCAGCGGGGCGTGCGGACCATCCAGTCGATGGCCGCCACGAGGTCCTCCAGACTCCAGGTGGCAGCCAGACTCAAGAGCGTCCTGCGCATGCTCGTCAGGGGCAGGCCGGTCTCGGGGTGAACCGTGCGGTCCCCGGGCTCCGCCCTCACCCGCCAGACCCGAACCCCCGGCCTCTTGGTGCGGCTGGTCTTCACGGGCCGCTGGAGGTGAATGGTCTTCGGGAATCGCCCGGGCAGGGGGAAGCCCCAGAGCGCCGCGGCGGTCTCGTGGGTGATGAGCGCATCCGGATACAGGCTGACCACGGCCTCCGCGCGCGCGGCCAGCAGCCTGAGCTGCGGTGACGGAAAGCCGTCCTCCGGCCAGGCCTGCTGGATCTGCTCCACATGCCAGATCCCCCGCGACTCGCGGGTCATCCCAGGCCTCCGCGAGCGCAGCTGGGCCGCCCCGCAGTCGCGGGCCTGAACGGTGCTGACGACGCCGGGCAGCCCGGCGATCCTCCGTGCCTCTTTTCCCATGACTCCAGTCAAGGGGAAAGCTTCCGGGCGCGAGGCCGATTATCAGGGAACGTGGACAACTCGGCGGGGCAGGGATCGGCGGGGCGGGAGGCGGCGAGGCCGCATCCGCATGACTGCCCCGCAGAAATTGGGTCGAAGGGGGCGGCTCAAGCCCGTTGAGCCGCCCCCTTCGACCCAAAATCCGGGAGTGGGGCTGGACCGGAGTGGGGCTTAGTCCTCGTCCTCGAACTCCAGCTCGGCGATGATCTCGTGGGTGGCAACGTCGATCATGAGGGCGTGCTCGTCATCCTCGAGCATGATGAACTCGCCCTCGTTGGTCCGGAAGCGCCAGCCGCTGGCGGGCTCCCCGTCCCAGCTGAAGTCCTCGTCGTGCCCGAGGATCTCCTCGAGGTCCTGCTCGGCGACATCGGCCAGCTCGATGATGAGCAGCTCGTAGTCCTCAAGCCCCTCGGCCAGCTCGGCCTCGGCCAGGCTGCGGCGCTCCTCGATGCCCGGGATCTCGGAGGCGAGCTGTGCCACATGCTCCTCGATGGAGTCGGCGGGGAGGGGCTTGAGATCCGGGTGGGCGCGGAGCCAAGAGGCATTGAGCGCTGTCAGGTCGTCTGCGTCGCTGAGAGCGGCGAACTCCTCGTCGAGGTCGTCGAACTCGTCCTCGTAGAGGTCCTCTGCGTCCTCGTCATCATCGTCTTCGTCCTCGTCGCCCTCGTCGGCTGCGTCAGCCTCGGCGAGGTCGTCGTCATCGGTGTTCTCGGCGTCGAAGGCCTCGTCGTCGAGGTCCTCGTCATCGGCGGCGTCGTCGTCGAAGTCGATATCGTCGTCGTCCACAAGAAGCTCCTCGTTGAGGAAGTACTCCTGGGCGTCGTCGTCCAGGTTCTCGAAGATGACGAGGAAGCGCTTGAAGAGGGCGAGGTGCCCGGTGGCGCCCATCTCCTCGAGGCCGGCGGTGATGTAGCCGATGACGTCCTCGTCCATGGATGAGGTGTAGATGAAGTTGGCGAAGCCGCCTGCGGCCATCTGGCTCGCATAGAAGTCCACGTAGTAGCTGCGCAGCGCGGCCTCGGAGATCTCCTCCGCCGCGATGTGCTCAGAGAACATCGCGTTGACCACGGTGACGTTGGAGAAGAGCACGGCGTCGTCGTCCTCGGTCAGGCTCTCCTGCGAGACGATGACGTTGCGGGCGCTGTTGGGAACCTGGCTCATGATCTTCAGTCCTCTTTCGGGGGTTGATCGACTGCGGGGAGGGCGGCCTCCCCTGCTGCCCCCAACGCTACCCCTCCCCTGAGCATGCGGGCAGACGGGAGGAGGCCGTCGGGTGTCCTCCGGCCGAACACGCGGCAAACCCCAATTAGTTGAAAACTTAACTAAATTGGAGTACGGTGGAGGCAGAACCCGGCGCACCGCCGCCTCACCCTTTCTGAAAGGCCTCCTCATGAACCTCGGCAACATTGCAATGCGCGGCATCTCCGGCGCATGGATCCTCAACTCCGGCCTCGGCAAGATGGGCATGGACGAGGGCACCACGGAGTACCTCAAGGGCATGGCCGCCTCCGGCATCCCCGCTCTCGGCAAGCTCTCCAACGACGACTTCAAGAAGTTCCTCGTCGGCGGCGAGATCGCCGTGGGCGCGGCCCTCCTCCTCCCGTTCGTCCCGAGCCGCCTCGCCGGCCTGGCTCTCGGCGGCTTCTCCGCTGGCATGCTCTCCATGTACTTCAAGAACGAGGGCATGACCCAGGCCGACGGCATCCGCCCCACCCAGGACGGCACCCCGCTGGCCAAGGACATGTGGCTGGCCGCCATCGCCGCAGGCCTCACCCTCGGCAAGAAGTAATTCCCGACGCCGCACCCGCCGGCCCGCTCGCTTCCCTGCGAGCGGGCCGGTTCTGTGTCTGGGCCCCGCCCCGGGAGCCCGCCCGGATAAGCTGAGCGCATGCAGATTCTCATCACCGGAGGAACAGCCGTTCTCGGCGCGCGCCTTGTGCCTCTTCTGCGCAGCCGCGGGCACCAGGTCCGGGTGCTCACGCGCCAGGCCGACGTGCTCGGCGGCGTGCCCGGGGACCTGGAGACGGGCGAGGGACTGGAGGCCGCCTGCTCCGGCGTCGACCTCGTGCTCCACGCCGCGAGCACGCGCGACGCCGCGAAGTGGCAAGAGGTCGACGTCGCCGGAACCGCGCGGCTCGCATCGGCTGCCCGGCGCGCGGGAGTCAAGCACTTCGTCTACATCTCGATCATCGGCGTGGACGCCATCCCCTACGCCTACTATCGTGCCAAGTTCGACGCCGAGATCCAGGTGCGCGCCTCCGGCGTGCCGTACACGGTGATCCGCGTGGCGCAGTTCCACGAATTCGTGGAGTCCCTGCTGGCGGCGCTGCCCCGCGTGGGATTCGGGAAGAAGGCCGCGCTGGCCCTGCCCGTCGGGGTGAAGCTGCAGCCGATCGCCGTGCGGGATGCCGCCGAGGTGCTGGCCAACCGGATCGAGCTGGGCCCCTCGCGCCGCGTGGAGACCCTGGGCGGGCCTGAGGTGCTCGACGGCCGCACGCTCGCCCGGCAATGGCTCGCCGCCCAGGGCCGCACGGGGCGCGTCCTCAGCCTTCCGCTGCGGGGTGCTCTCGTGACCGCTCTGAACGAC
>JAGLBH010000196.1 GCA_018260285.1 Arthrobacter sp.
CTGCGTTGGGCGAGTCCGGCTGCTAAGCTCAACGAAATTCTCACGGGAGTTGTTGCACCGACCCTTTGACACCACCCGCGTTGACCCGCCCCTTAAGACCCAAAATCGCGGAGGCCAGGGCTGGGCGGGCTGGGCGGGCTGGGCGGCGGGGGCCTGGGCGCTACGCCTTCCGGCCCCGCAGGCCGAGGAGGGCGTCGATCACGAGGAACGCCACCAGGCTGATGCCCAGCAGCGGGACGAACACCGCCCACGCCGCCACCGCGAGCGCACCCAGCACCGTGAGGACCGGCCGCGCCCTGAGGAGCCGCATGAGGCCGCCCCGCACGGGCGCGGTGCCGCCGCCGAGGAAGGAGGCGCCCCGCGTCGGGCGGCGCATCCACCACATCCGGTACCCCATGATGACGACCACCGCGAGGGCCGCCGCGATGAGCGCCAGAATCACCTGGTTGAGCAGACCGAAGAGGAAGCCCATGTGCAGGCGAATGCCCCAGTCCGTCAGCTTGGCCGCCAGCGGGTAGCTGCTGAACGGAACGGAGCTCATGACCTTGCCCGTGGCCGGGCTGATGGCCACGGCATCAGGCCCGGCCATCCAGGAGCGGCGCACCTCCTTGACGACCCAGCCCTTCTTCTCCGTAGCCGGCGTGATCTCGTAGGGAGCCTTCAGGCCAGCCCCGTCGGCGACTGTGACCACGGCGGCATACGTCGTGGCAGCACCCGACGCTGCGGCAGCGCTTCCGCTCGTTCCGCTCGGAGCCCCATGGCCGGCGTGCGGGTCCTCGGGGTTCGTCCCCTCGCCGGTCTGCAGGGAGGCGGCGACGGTCGGCGTCGTCCAGGAGAGCGCCGTCCGAAGGTTCGTCACGTTGTCACCCGCGTAGGCGGACCAGGTCAGCCCCGTCGCGGAGAGGAAGAGGAAACCGAGACCCGCAATGACGCCGATCGTCGAGTGCTTGCGCGCCCGCTGGGCCCACGGAGAGGTCGCCCGGGAGGCGCCGCTCGCACGGCGCTTCCACCAGAGGAACAGGCCGGCCAGGGTGATCGGCCCCAGCCACGAGGCGGCCAGCTCGGAGTAGATGCGGCCCGGCTCGCCGAGGTGCAGGTTCCGGTGGAGCTCCGAGAGCCACGCCCGCTCGGGGAAGGCGAGGCTGCTGCCGTAGAGGACGGTGTCGCCCTTGACCTCCCCCGTCGAGGGGTCCACAAAGACGGCCGGCCGGTAGCTCGTGGAGGGCTGGCTGGGGTCGGTGAAAAGCACCTTCGTCGTCGCCCCGTCGGTGCCCGGAATCACCCCGGAAAGAGCCAGGCCAGGGTGCTTGGTCTTGGCTTTGGCGACCTGGTCGTCGATCGAGACGGTCTGAGCGCTCGAGGCGGCGGTGAGCTCGCCCCGGTGGAGGATCGTCTCGGCCGTCGGGGCCAGGGCGTAGGCCACGCCGCTGAGCGCCGCGACGAGGAGGAAGGGGCCGATGAAAATGCCCGCGTAGAAATGGATTCGCCGCAGGAGCTGGAGCAGAGGGTTCTGCCGGCTCCCGGGCGAGCGCTGGGACTCTGTGGGAGAAGTCGCTGAGGGAGGGGTCGCTGAAGGAACAGCCGCGGCTGTGTGGCTCATGAGGAGTCGCTTTCAGGTCAGGCCCGGCCAGGTCTGGCTGCGGGCAGGCGGCAGCGCGCGCCGGCCGAACCGGCGTGTGCTGCCTGAGAAGAATCAGAAGAGGACGTCTCCGATGAACCCGCCCTCGGAACAGCCGGGCGGGATGGCGAAGACGGCGGACCCCACAGGGGTGGTCCACTGGTTCAGGGCGTCCAGCGCGGCCAGGCGCTCCTGAATCGGCAGGAACTGGCGGCTCACGTCCGCCTGGTAGGAGGCGAAGAGGAGCCCTGTCTCGTACGCGGCCCCGGTGGAGACCTCGTAGTTGTAGACGCGGCGGTGAATCTTCTGCTCGGGGTTCGACGACGGCGCGGCCGCCCGGCGCGTGTGCGCTTCCGCAGGGATGACCGGGAATCCGAGGGGCCCCTTGGCGTTGAGGTCCACAGAATCGGACTCCCTGCCGCCCGTGATCGGAGCGCCCGTGTCCAGGCGGCGCCCCACGGCGAACTCGCGCCCGGGCCGGTCCGTCCGGTCCCAGGAGTCCAGGTCCATGTCGATCCGCCGGAGCACCAGAGACGTGCCGTTCTCCACCCAGGGTGCAACCGTTCCGCCCGCCGCCGTCCCGTAGACCACTCTGTCCAGATCCGGGCCGACCGCGTTGGCCGAGCCGTCCACCTGGCCGAAGAGGTTCCGCTGGCTCACGCCCGCAGGAGCCACGTCAGCCCGCTGCCGGAAGCCGTCCTGCACCCAGGCCGCCGTGCACGTGGTGCGGGTCGCCTTGAGCAGGTGCCGCACGGCATGGCGCACGGTGAGCTCGTCGTCGCCGCACACCTGGAGGAAGAGGTCTCCCCCGGTGTACTGCGGCTTGAGCTCGTCGATCCGGAAGGCCGGCAGGGGCTTGAGCCACGCGGGCTTGTCAGCCCCCGCAAGCTCGAAGACCCGGCTGCCGAACCCGAACGTCACCGTGAGGCTGGCCGGCCGCGGAACCATCTCTGGCTCCACGTCGTTGACAGGGCTCCGGCCGTTCGCGAGCGCCGCGGAGTCCTCGGTGAGGACCCGCAGCAGGCGGCGCAGGTCGTCCCGGCCCGTCTCCCGCGCAAGGCGGAAGCCCAGCATGCTGGCGAACGCCGGCGAGGGCGTCACCACTCCGGCCTGGCGGGCCCCGTAGAACGGGACAGTCGCCGTGGCCGTCTCTGCCGGGGCTGGGGCGGAGGCGGGCTGCGGCGTCGTCCCCTCCGTGGGGAGGAGAAACGCCGCAGCACCGCCGGCGAGAACCGTCCCGCCGGCGGCGGCCGCGAGTGAGCCCTTGAGCAGTGTGCGTCGTGAGGGCTCCGTCATGATCAGTGCGACGCCGAGGCCGACATGCTCATGCTGGGGCTCATCGACATCGAGGGCTTCTCCGTAGAGGGCGCGTAGGTCTCCTGCGCCCCGGTGAAGTCACGGGCGGTGACCTCGAGGGGCACCGTGGTGCCGTCGCTCAGGGTGAAGGAGACCGTGTACTTCTCGCCGGCCTTGATGTCCTTGGTCAGGCCCATGAGCATGATGTGGCTGCCGCCCGGCTTGAGGACAAGCTTCTCGCCGGCCTTGAGGACGAAC
>JAGLBH010000197.1 GCA_018260285.1 Arthrobacter sp.
TGGGACGCGGGGGCCTCGCCGGGCGCGTGAGGCAGGGGCGAGCAGACCGTGGCGCCTGTCTCCGACTGCCACCACGTGTCCACGTGGGGCAGGCGGCCCGGGGCGTGCGCGCTGAACTCCTCGGTGAACCACGCGTGGGTGTCTGGGTCGATCGGCTCGCCCACGCTGCCGAGGATCTTGAGGCTCGCGAGGTTGTACGTGTGGGGCAGGCCCTCCGGGAAGGAGGAGCGCAGCGCCCGGATGAGGGTGGGGGCCGTGTAGTAGCTCGTGACCCCGCAGCGCTCGATGATCTCGAGGTGGCGGCCCGTGTGGGGCGTGTCCGGCGTGCCCTCGTAGAGCACCTGGGCCACCCCGTTGGAGAGCGGCCCGTAGATCGCGTAGGTGTGGGCCGTGACCCAGGCCAGGTCCGCCGTGCACCAGTGGAGGCGGCGGCCCTCGTGGCCGAAGAGCTGCTCGAACGTCAGGCTGGCCTGCGTCAGGTAGCCGCCGGACGTGTGGACGAGTCCCTTGGGGCGGCCCGTGGTGCCCGAGGTGTACATGATGAAGAGGGGGTGCTCGGCGTCGACGCTCTGCGGCTCGTGGACGGGGGAGGCGTTCTCGAGGGCCGTGTGCCACCAGAGGTCCCGCCCGGGGGTCAGGGGCACGTCCTGCCTGGTCCGCCGGACGACGAGCACGCGCTCGATCCGGTTGTCCCCGCGCAGCGCCTCGTCCGCGAGGGGCTTGACGGCCGTCTTCTGCCCGCGCCGGTTCTGCCCGTCGCTCGTGATGAGCACCTTCGCACCCGTGTCCTCGATGCGGAAGCGCAGGGCCTCGGCGCTGAACCCGCCGAAGACGAGGGCGTGCACCGCGCCGATCCGGGCGCACGCGAGGGCGGCCACGACGGTCTCGAGGATCACCGGCAGGTGGATCACCACGCGGTCCCCGGGGACGACGCCGAAGGCCGTCAGGGCATTCGCCGCGCGAGAGACGAGCTCCTGCAGCTCGGCGTAGGTCACGGTGCGGCGATCGCCCGGCTCGCCCTCGAGGTGCAGCGCGGGCTGCGCGCCGAGGCCGTTCTCCACGTGGCGGTCCACGCAGTTGTAGGCCACGTTGAGCTGGCCCCCGGCGAACCAGGTGAAGGAGGGCACGGCCTCGAGGGAGGCGGGGGCGCCGTCGGGCCCTGACGTGAGGTTCTCTGCGGTGTGGTGCTCAGCGGTGTAGACCGTGTCCCAGGGGCGTGTCCAGTCGAGGCGCCGGGCGGCGTCCGCCCAGAAGTCCAGGCGCTCCTGCTCCGTGGCGGGGTGGGCGAAGAATCGCGCATCGAGCGTGGGATGGCCGGCGCTGAGGGTACGGGTAGAGAGGGGCCCTTGGACCACGGATACATCACTCCATCGGTCTTGGCGGAAGCACCCTGCGTATCAGGGTTGCTGCGACGTCGTCGAGCCAAGTCTCTCGGTCGCTCTGGATGGTTGGTGAGATCTACTGTGCACCGGTCGCGCGGAAAACGCAACCAGTGTCCGGGCCGCCCGTCTCACAGTGCAGACAGACGGCGAAGAGCGCCCCGGCTGGCCCCGGAATATCCGGGATTCAGCCGAGGCGCTCAGGGTCAGGCAGATGACGAAATGTTACGGGCCGAAGATCGTGCTCGTGTATCCCGGCACGAATCCGATGCGCGCGTCCGTGTCGTTGAAGTCATCCGAGATCTCGTCGGACAGGCTCGCGATGACGAGGACCGAGAAGTCCGGGTTGGCGAAGATCCTCGGCGTGAAGTACTCGAAGGGGATCGTCACCGTGGCCCCGGGCTGCAGGGGGCGCGTGAGCGTCCATCGGTAGGTGCGGGATCCGTTGGCGGGCGGAATCCCCGGGGTGGTGTCGATGAGGGTGTAGCCGGCGGTGTTTCCGCGGACCTGGGTCCGGTAGGCCAGGCGGCTCACGCCGTCCATGTTCTGCATCTGCAGCTCGAGGGTGCCCGAGGCCTGGCTCACCGGCGTGGAGCCCACATTGGTGATGATGATGCCCGGAGGAAGATCCCCGTGCTGCGCGATGCGCATGGTGTTCCCCCAGTAGATCGGGGTGTTCCGGGTTCCGTCGGAGGCAGGGTCGAGGACGGCGAGGGCCAGGTCGCCGGGGCGTGCCGGGGGAGTGGAGGCCGCCGCGGCAGGGGCTGCTGTGGCTAGCGCCACCGCGGGAACGGACCAGGCGGCTCCGTGGAGGACCCGGCGGCGAGGGACGGGCTGATGGGTGAGGTGGGAGTTCATGGTTCTCGAATTCCTTGGCGTCAAGAGGTCTGGGCGAAGCGGCCGGCGGCGAGGAGCTTGTCCATATTGCGCTCCGCGAGAGCGGTGATGGTCACGAACGGGTTGACGCCGACCTTGGCCGGGATGAGCGAGCCGTCCACGACGAAGATGCCCGGCGCTCCCTTGAGCTCGCCGTTGAGGTCCGTGGCCTCGCCCAGCACGCAGCCGCCGAGCGGGTGGTAGGTGAAGAAGTCCGAGTAGGCCTTTCCGCCTTCGAGCATGTCCGTGCGGACGTGTCCGCCGTTGGCGGCGTTGAGCTTGTCCATGACCGCCCGGGCCGCGGCCACGGAGGGGGCGTGCTTGGCGGGGTTCCAGGAGAGGTCCACCCTGCCGCTGGTCGGGTTGAAGGAGAACTCGCCGAAGTTCGGGTTGTTCGTCAGGGCGAGGTAATTCGCCGTCCGCGTCTCCATGCCCACGGGGAAGGGCGCGATCTCCGCGAAGACCGATGCGGGGGAGTCGTCCCAGGCCATGAGGCCCTGGACCGGGATGCCGGACTGGGCCGTGCCCACCGCGGAGTTCGAGCCCGTGAGGCGCCGAGCCACCATCGTGTTGCCGTTCGGGCCCCACTTCGTGCCGACGGACGCGTCGAGGCCGGGAAGATCGCCCTGGGCCCTGGCCCGGACGAGCATCGAGGAGGTGCCGACGGAGCCGGCGGCCAGGACCACTCGATCGTAGACGGCCTCGGTCGTGGAGAGCACCGCGCCCATGGGGTTGATGGTCTTGAGGCTGAGGGCGTACCCGGAGCCGCTGGGGCGGATGCGGGTGACCTCGGTGAGGGCCTTGACGGTGACCCTGCCCGTGGCCAGCGCTGACTTGAGGTAGGTCTTCGTCAGGGACTTCTTGCCGTAGTTGTTGCCGAAGATGACCTCGGAGGCCAGGGCGGACTTCG
>JAGLBH010000198.1 GCA_018260285.1 Arthrobacter sp.
GCCTCGGCCACGGGGTCCAGGGCCGCCGAGGGGCAGCGGAGCGTGACAAAAGCGAGGACACCCTGGCTCGGGTCCCCGGAGAGGTGGCCCACGGTCCATGCGACCCCCGCCTGGAAGAGGCGCTCGTACCGCTGCCGCACCGTCTGAGGGTGGCGGTCGAGGATCCTGCCGAGATCGGACCAGGCCGCCCGGGGGCTGATCTGGAGCGCATGGAGGAGGCGGCGGTCCTCGAAATCCAGGCCTTTCACGGCATGGGAGTCTCTCGAGGGCGGGGGAGCGGCGTGGAGGAACATGCTCATTCACCCAGCATGAATGAAGATTCTCATGAAAAAAAGTGGGGCGAATGAAGAATCTGATGAATTTAGAAGCACAGTGAGATTCGTCACGTTAAATGTCTCCATGACCACTCAACCGGAGACCCTCCGCGCGGAAGCCGAAGCACTCGCACCCGAGCTGCGGAGGATCCGCCGCGAGATTCACCGCCGCCCCGAGGTGGGCCTCGACCTTCCCCGCACGCAGTCCCTCGTCCTCGCCGAGCTCGAGGGGCTGGGGTACGAGATCACTCTCGGGACGAGGCTCACCTCCGTGACCGCAGTCCTGCGGGGCGGCCGCCGCGCGGGGGAGAGCCCCGCTGCGGTTCTGCTCCGCGCCGACATGGATGCGCTGCCCCTCCAGGAGAGCTCCGGCGTGGACTACGCGAGCCAGGTCGACGGCGCCATGCACGCGTGCGGCCACGACCTCCACACCGCCATGCTCCTGGGGGCCGCTCGGCTCCTCGCCCGGCATGCCGATGAGCTGGCGGGCGACGTCGTCCTCATGTTCCAGCCGGGAGAGGAGGGGTGCAACGGAGCCAGCCTCATGATCGAGGAGGGTGTGCTCGAGGCGAGCGGCAGGACCGTCGACGCGGCCTATGCCCTCCACGTCATGGCCGGGCTCGGCAGCCGGGGCGAGTTCCTCAGCCGGGACGGGGCCTCGATGTCCGCGAGCGCGGGCCTCTTCGTGACGCTCACGGGCGAGGGAGGACACGGCTCCACGCCTCACCTGGCCAAAGACCCCGTCCCGGCCCTGGCCGAGATCATCACGGGACTCCAGAGTCTCATCACCCGCCGGTTCGACCTCTTCGACCCCGTGGTGCTGAGCGTCGGGGTGGTCCGGGTGGACGGGGCGCGGAACATCATCGCGGAGGAGGCCCGCTTCGAGGCGACGCTGCGCTCCTACTCGGAGAAGGCCGCAGCCCGGCTCGAAGAGCTCGTCCCCGCCTACATCCAGTCCGTGGCCCGCGGGCACGGGCTGGAGTGCAGCGTCCGTCTGGAGCGCGAGTACGCCGTCACCGCCACGGATCCGGCGGAGAACCAGCGGGCCGTGCGGATCCTCACAGACCTCTTCTCGGAGAGTCCGGAGAGAGTCGTCCCGATGGCCCAGCCGCTGGCCGGGTCTGAGGACTTCTCCTTTGTCCTTCAGAAGATCCCCGGCACGTTTCTGTTCCTCAGTGCCACCCCAGACCCGGGCGACGAAGCTCGCCCCGGGGCCTTCAACCATTCCCCTCGGGTGGTCTTCGACGACTCCGTTCTGGCTGATGGCGCTGCTGCATACGCCTTTCTGGCACTGCGCCGTCTCGCTGACTTCTCTGCTCATCCCTCCGTTGGAAAGAACCTCTCATGAACGCTGCACCTACAGGAAACACGCACAATCTGCGTCGGACGCTCATCGCCACGGGCGCGGGCAATGCCGCCGAGTGGTATGACTGGACGATCTACGCGACCTTCTCCGTCTACCTGGCTTCCCAGCTCTTCTCTCCGATGGACCCGACCTCGGCGTTCCTCCAGACGCTCGCGATCTTCGCCGTCGGGTTCCTCGCCCGCCCGCTCGGCGGCTGGGTCTTCGGCGTCATGGGGGACAAGGTCGGCCGCAAGCGGGCCATGCTCATGTCCGTCGTCGCGGCCTCGGTGGGCTCGCTCGTCATCGGCATCACGCCCACCTACGCCCAGGCGGGGGCCTTCGCCTCGGTTCTGCTCGTCGCGGCGCGCCTTCTCCAGGGCCTCGCCCACGGCGGCGAGCTGCCCACCGCGCAGACCTACCTCTCGGAGGTGGCCCCTCCTGAGAAGCGCGGCCTCTACTCCTCCCTCATCTACGTCTCGGGCACGATCGGCACCGTCTGCGGCACCCTGCTCGGCGCTCTGCTCATCATGATTCTGCCCGCGGCGCAGATGCAGAGCTGGGGCTGGCGCATTCCCTTCCTCGTCGGCGGCCTGCTGGGCCTCGTGACGATCGTCCTCCGCTCCCGGATGCACGAGTCCGAGGTCTTCGAGGAAGCCCAGGCTGAGGCTGCGGCCGCTCCCGCCGTCTCCGCGACCGCACAGGTGTTCCGCAACCACTGGCGCCAGGGGCTGCGCATCATCGGCCTGACGGTGGGCCTCACGGTCTCCTACTACGTGTGGAGCGTCGCCATGCCCGCCTACGCGATCAAGGTTCTCCACGTTCCCGCCCAGACCGCACTGTGGTCCGGCGTCGTCGGCAACATCGCGCTCATCATCTCCCTGCCGCTCTGGGGCAGGCTCAGCGACCGGATCGGGCGCCGCCCGGTCATGCTCATGAGCGGCCTCGGCAGCGCGATCTTCTTCTTCCCGATGGCGGGGCTCATCGGCACGGGCAACGGGATCCTCATGACCCTGGGCCTCATCGTCATGCTCATCCTCATCGGCGCATCCGCCGCGATCGTCCCGGCCGTCTACGCCGAGCTGCTCCCGACGAACGTGCGCACCGTCGGCGTCGCCATCCCGTACGCCATCTGCGTGGCCCTCTTCGGCGGAACGGCGGCCTACCTCCAGGCGGGCTTCTCGGTGTGGTTCGGGAGCAACGGCCCGGCGGCCTTCAACCTCTACGCCGTGGTCCTGCTCATCATCTCGGCGGCCGTAGCCTGGCGCATGCCCGAGACCAAGGGGCGCGATCTCCGCGGCTGACCCTCACCCTTCCGGGCAGAAGAGAACCCGGCGGCTCGAACGTCTCGAGCCGCCGGGTTCTCTGGCGTCTGGCTACTTGATGCTCGCGAGCACCGTCCCCGAGGTGACCGTCTGGCCCACCTCGACGTCCAGGCCCTCGAGGATCCCGTCCTTGTGGGCGGTGATCGGCTGCTCCAT
>JAGLBH010000199.1 GCA_018260285.1 Arthrobacter sp.
CCCGGTGGCGGCATCTTCGAGAACCATGTCCCGCTCGGCGGGCACCTTCTTGACGGCGCGCGCTGCGGGGCGGCCCAGCCCGCGCGGCTGCCCCAGGTCGGTGGGGCCCCACGAGTAGTCGAAATGCGGCACGGTCTGATCTCTCTTCGGTGTTTCGCTCTGCGCTTGATGTGTCCTGCCCATAATAGACTTAGCACTTGAGCCCTGAGAGTGCTAAGCCTGCGGGCGCAAGCGCCGCTGATCCGGCTGCATGACGTGAGCCGAATGACCGATCCGAGGGGGAAGACCGTGCCGACACAACGCCGTCTGACCGTCCTCCGCGCCATTGTGGAGGACTACGTCGCCACGCGCGAGCCCGTGGGGTCGAAGACCCTTGCGGAGCGCCACGGCCTCAATGTCTCCTCCGCCACGATCCGCAACGACATGGCCGCCCTCGAGGAGGAGGGGCTCATCACGGCCCCCCACACGAGTGCGGGCCGCATTCCCACCGACCGGGGCTACCGCCTCTTCGTGGATCGCCTCTCCGAGATCAAGCCCCTCTCCGCCGCAGAGCGGGGCGCCATCAGAACACTCCTGGAGGGCGTCGACGACATCGACGACGTCATGAGCCGCTCTGTGCGCCTGCTCAGCCAGCTGACGCATCAGGCCGCTCTCATCCAGTACCCGGTGTCGTCGTCGGCCAGCGTGCGCTCTGTCGACGTCGTGGGTCTCAGCGAGTCGGTTGTGCTCCTCGTCCTCGTCACCTCTGCCGGCTCGGTGAGCCAGAGAACGGTGCACCTGACAGGAGCGCGCTCCGCAGAGCGCGAACGGCCCGACTGGGAGCTGGCGCGCCAGGCTCTCCGGGCGGCCGTCCTGGACCTGCCCCTCAGTCTCGCCGCTGTGCGGGCCCGCGAGGCTGCCGCTCAGCCGCCCGTCCGGGGGACAGAGTGGCTGCCGCCGCTTGCGCTCGCGCTGGGGGAGCTCTGCGAGTCCTTCTCGACGAGCAAGATCGCCCTGAGCGGCACGGCGAACCTCGCCCGCGCCACGGAGGACTTCGCCTCCAGCATCACCCCCGTTCTCGAGGCCTTCGAGGAGCAGGTGGTGCTCATGAAGCTCCTCGCGGAGATGTCGACTGACGAGAAGGACGTGGAGGTCCGCATCGGCCGCGAGAACGACGGGGCGCTGAGGGAGACTGCCGTGGTGCTGAGTCACTACGGAGTGCCCTCGGCACAGGACGGCGCCCTCGGCGTCATCGGCCCCACCCGCATGGACTATTCAACCTCGATGTCTGCTGTCCGCGCCGTGGCCCGGTACGTGACGCGCATCCTCAATTCCCACGAGTAAAGGACACCTGACCGCTGTGAGTCACTACGACACCCTGGGCGTTTCCCGCGACGCGTCCGACGAAGAGATCAAGAAGGCCTACAAGAAGCTGGCCCGCAAGTTCCACCCGGACATCAATCCGGGGGAGGACGCGGCAGAGCAGTTCAAGAAGGTCTCCCACGCCTACGAGGTCCTCAGTGATCGCGAGCGGCGCGCCAACTACGACCGGACGGGCGACGAGAACGGAAACGCCCAGCCCGGATTCGGCGGCGGCTACGGGGGGTTCGACTTCGGGGACATCTTCGGGTCGTTCTTCGGCGGCGCCCAGCGCGGGCCGGCCTCCCGCACGCAGCCGGGCCAGGACGCGCTCATCGGCCTCCAGCTGACGCTCGAGGAGGCCGTCTTCGGCGTCAACCGCACGGTGGACGTCCGCACGGCCGTGGTCTGCGAGACCTGCGAGGGCTCGTGCTGCGCTCCGGGCACCAGCCCCGTCACCTGTGACGTCTGCCGCGGCGCCGGCCAGATCCCGCAGGACGTGGTCACCCCGCTGGGCCGCATGCAGTCCATCTCGACGTGCGGCTCCTGCCGCGGGTTCGGCACGGTCATCAAGCACCCCTGCGTCACCTGCCAGGGCCAGGGGCGCGTTCAGGACCGGCGCTCCCTCACGATCAAGGTGCCCGGCGGCATCCGCTCCGGGAACCGCATGCAGCTGCGCGGAGAGGGCGAGGCGGGCATCGCTGGCGGCGAGCCGGGCGATCTCTACGTGGAGATCCGGGTCAAGCCGAACGAGCGCTTCGAGCGGGACGGCGACGACCTCACCACCCACATCCGCGTGCCGATGACGAGCGCCGCCCTCGGCGGCACGGTGCCCCTCGACACGTTCGACGGGCCTCAGACCGTTGAGGTCGAGGCCGGAACGCAGAGCGGAACGGTCCGCGTCCTCAAGGGCCTCGGGGCGAAGAAGCTCAACCGCGGAGCGGCCACCGAGGAGCGCGGAGACCTTCGCGTGACGATCGATGTGGAGACCCCCACCCGGCTCAAGGCCGCCGAGCGCGAGCTGCTCGAGCAGCTCGCAGCCCTGCGCGGCGAGGAGAAGCCCGAGCCCACGGCCAGCGCGATCGGCGGCGGGGGCATGTTCTCCAAGCTGCGCGATCGCCTCGCCGGCCACTAGAAGGACGAGCGCATGACACTGCACCAGTTCCAGCTGGACCAGAGCCTGGAGGAGGCCGGTCCCGGGGATCGTCTCGTCCTCACCGGACAGGAGGCCAAGCACGCCCTCTCTGTCCACCGCCTGCGCAACGGCGACCGGGCCCGGCTGAGCGACGGTGCAGGGCGGGTGGCGGTCGTCGAGATCGCCCCCGCCTCCGACCGGGGCCGCGAGCCGGTTCTCGTGGGAAGCGTCGTGGAGGTTCTTCAGGCGGGCGACAGCCCTCTCCGGCTGCACCTCGTCCAGGCGCTCTCCAAGAACGACCGGGACGAGGCCGCTGTCGAGACGGCCGTTGAGCTGGGCGTCCGGAGCGTGCGTCCGTGGGAGGCGGAGCGCTCCATCGCCAAGTGGCCGGCGAACAAGGCGGAGAAGTCAGCCGCCAAGTGGCGCAGCCTCCTGGCCGCGGCCGCCAAGCAGTCCCGCAACCCCTGGACTCCGGAGCTCCTGCCCCTCGCCACGTCTCGCCAGCTGGCCGAGTCCATCAGGCAGCTCGTGGCCCAGGGGGCCTGCGTCGTCGTTCTCCATGAGGACGCCGAAGAGACGGTGGCCTCCCTCGCGCGGAGCCTCTCTGAGGGCTCCGGAGATCGCACGACG
>JAGLBH010000019.1 GCA_018260285.1 Arthrobacter sp.
GTTCGCGTGTACCGCTCGGAGGAGAACCTGCCCCGTGAGGAGCAGCTCGCCTCGAAGATCGCCGCTGTCGCCGTCGACCCGGTGGAGGTGGAGAAGGACGTCGAGGAGATGATCATCAACCGGATCATCGACAACGCCTCCGTCGCCATCGCCTCGCTCAACCGCGCGCCGATCGTCTCCGCTCGCGCCCAGGCTCTCAGCCACCGCTCCGGCGAGGGCTGCGGCCAGTCCGGCAAGGGCGCCAACGTCTTCGGCATCGACGAGACGGTCTCCCCCGAGTGGGCCGCCTGGGCCAACGGCGTCGCCGTCCGCGAGCTCGACTACCACGACACCTTCCTCGCAGCCGAGTACTCCCACCCCGGCGACAACATTCCCGCGATCCTCGCCGTCGCCCAGCACGCGGGCAAGTCCGGCAGGGACCTGATCCGCGGCATCGCCACCGGCTACGAGATCCAGGTGGACCTCGTCAAGGCGATCTGCCTCCACAAGCACAAGATCGACCACGTGGCCCACCTCGGCCCGTCCGCCGCCGCAGGCATCGGCACGCTCCTCGGCCTCGACCAGGAGACGATCTTCCAGGCCGTCGGCCAGGCGCTGCACACGACGACGGCGACGCGCCAGTCTCGCAAGGGCGAGATCTCGACGTGGAAGGCCCATGCACCGGCCTTCGCCGGCAAGATGGCCGTCGAGGCTGTGGACCGCGCCATGCGCGGCCAGACCTCGCCTGTGCCGATCTACGAGGGCGAGGACGGCGTCATCGCCTGGCTGCTCGACGGCAAGGACGCCACCTACGAGGTGCCGCTCCCCGCAGCGGGCGAGCCGAAGCGTGCGATCCTCGACACGTACACGAAGGAGCACTCGGCCGAGTACCAGGCTCAGGCCTGGATCGATCTGGCCCGCAAGCTCCACGGCGAGCACCCGGAGCTGGCTGACCCGACGAAGGTCACGTCCATCGAGATCGCCACGAGCCACCACACCCACTACGTCATCGGCTCCGGCGCGAACGACCCGCAGAAGTACGATCCGACCGCGTCGCGCGAGACGCTCGACCACTCGATCATGTACATCTTCACGGTCGCCCTCCAGGACGGCGGCTGGCACCACGTCGACTCCTACGCCCCGGAGCGCGCTCAGCGTCCGGACACCGTGGAGCTGTGGAACAAGGTCACCACCGTCGAGGATCCCGAGTGGACCCGCCGCTACCACTCCCTCGACATCTCGGAGAAGGCCTTCGGCGGCTCGGTGAAGATCACTCTCGAGGACGGCACGGTCATCGAGGACGAGATCGCCGTCGCCGACGCACACCCGCTCGGCGCTCGTCCGTTCGCTCGCGAGCAGTACATCCAGAAGTTCCGCACCCTGGCTGAGGGCCTCGTCGAGGAGGCGGAGATCAACCGCTTCATCGCCGCAGCCGAGAATCTCGCGAACCTGGGCGAGGGCGAGCTGGACCAGCTGAACATCAAGGCCGCTCCGGGCGTCATCGACCTCGCTGCCGGCCCCAAGGGCCTCTTCTAGGACACTGCTCCCGAAAGGAGTCATCATGCTGTACTCGAAGACCTCCCCCGCGGACAAGCGCGTTGCGCTGCGCCGGGCTCTCACGCCCGGCGCCGCCGCGCAGTTCCCGGGCGCCTTCAACCCGCTCTCGGCTCGTCTCATCCAGGAGAAGGGATTCGCCGGTGTCTACATCTCCGGCGCAGTCCTCGCCAATGACCTGGGGCTGCCGGATGTCGGGCTGACGACGCTCACCGAGGTGGCGCACCGTGCCGGGCAGATTGCCCGCATGACGGATCTCCCGGCCCTCGTCGACGCCGACACGGGCTTCGGCGAGCCGATGAACGTCGCTCGCACGATCCAGGAGCTCGAGAACGCAGGCCTCTCCGGCTGCCACATCGAGGACCAGTTCAACCCGAAGCGCTGCGGTCACCTCGACGGCAAGAACATGGTGGACCTCGAGACCGCGACGAAGCGCATCAAGGCAGCCGCCGAGGCTCGCATCGATGAGAACTTCCTCATCATGGCGCGCACGGACATTCGGGCTGTCGAGGGGCTGCCCGCGGCGATCGACCGCGCGAAGGCGCTCGTCGACGCCGGTGCGGACGCGATCTTCCCGGAGGCCATGCGCTCCGTCGAGGAATTCGAGGCCGTGTGCAAGGCTGTGGACGTTCCGGTCCTCGCCAACATGACGGAGTTCGGCAAGTCCGAGCTGTTCACCCGCCAGGCTCTCGCCGACGCGGGCGTGGCGATGATCATCTACCCGGTGACCCTCCTGCGCTCCGCGATGGGCGCCGCCGAGCGAGTGCTCGACGACATCAACGCCCACGGAACCCAGCAGGGGTCCGTGGACCAGATGCTCACCCGCGCTCGCCTCTACGAGCTCGTGGACTACGAGGCGTACAACCAGTGGGACACGGGAATCTTCAACTTCCAGGTGCCCGGCACGGACATCGAAGCCAACGCCAGCACGCTGGCATAGTCAAGGAGTCATCATGACCGAAACCGACATCAAGAAGGGCCTTGCCGGCGTCGTCGTCGACTACACGGCGATCTCCAAGGTCAACCCCGAGACGAACTCCCTCCTCTACCGCGGCTACCCGGTTCAGGATCTCGCGGCGAAGAAGTCCTTCGAGGAGGTGGCGCTGCTCCTGTGGAACGGCGAGCTGCCTTCCGAAGACGAGCTGGCTGAGTTCGTGACGTTCGAGCGCGCCCACCGCGCCCTCGACGAGAACGTCAAAGCCGCCATCGACCTTCTGCCGAAGGACTGCCACCCGATGGACGTGGGGCGCACCGCCGTCTCCGTGCTCGGCGCGAACCACCCGAAGGCGGAGGACTCCTCCCCCGAGGCTGAGCTCGAGAAGGCCAAGCACCTCTTCGCGAAGTTCCCGGCCGTCGTCGCCTACGACCAGCGCCGCCGCCGCGGCCAGGAGGTCGTGGAGCCTCGCGAGGACCTCGACTACTCGCAGAACTTCCTCTGGATGACGTTCGGCGAGGAGCCGGCCGAAGAGGTCGTCGACGCCTTCCGCGTCTCGATGGTCCTCTACGCAGAGCACTCCTTCAACGCCTCGACGTTCACGGCCCGCGTCATCACCTCGACGCTCTCCGACCTGCACTCGGCTGTCACCGGTGCCATCGGCGCTCTCAAGGGCCCGCTCCACGGCGGCGCCAACGAGGCCGTCATGCACACCTTCACCGAGATCGGCATCCGCACGGACGAGTCTCGCGAGGACGCCGCCGCTCGGGCGAAGGCCTGGATGGAGGACGCCCTGGCCCAGAAGAAGAAGGTCATGGGCTTCGGCCACCGCGTCTACAAGAACGGCGACTCCCGTGTGCCCACGATGAAGGGCGCCCTGGACCGCATGATCGGCTACTACGGCCGCGAAGAGATGCTCGGCCTCTACGACGGTCTCGAACAGGCGATGGACGAGGCGAAGGGCATCAAGCCGAACCTCGACTACCCCGCCGGCCCGACGTACCACCTCATGGGCTTCGACACGGAGATGTTCACCCCGCTCTTCATCGCGTCCCGCATCACGGGGTGGACGGCCCACATCATGGAGCAGCGCGCCTCCAACGCGCTCATCCGCCCGCTCTCCGAGTACAACGGCCCGGAGCAGCGCGAGCTGGCGTAGCCGCCTGCTCGGCTCCCCGTTCTGCTGTGGCACGTCAGCCCCGCAGAACGGGACGGTGCCGGGCGATGACTCAGGTGCGGGAGTTCTTGACGCCGACCGCCGCCGTGACTGCGCCCACCGCCAGCACGGCGGCTGTCACGGCTGCGGCACGGTGAAAGCCTGCCTCGCTCACCGCTCCGCCCATGATGAGACCGGCGAAGGCGACAGCCAGGAGCCCCGCGATGCGCGCGGCGGCATTGTTGATCGCCGACCCGATCCCAGCCTGGCTGGGCGGGAGCTGCTGCAGCACGGACGAGGTCAGGGGAGCCACGATGAGCATGAGCCCCGCGCCGAAGAGGACGATCCCCGGGAAAACCTCCGTCCAGAAGTCCGTGGGACCGCTGCCGAGCTGCGGAAGGTATGCCATGGAAAGGAATCCGAGCGCAGCGATTCCGGCTCCCCCCGCCATGAACCACCGGGGGCCGAATCGCCCAGACAGCTGGCCCACGCGGCTGGACCCGATGAGCAGAAGAAGCGTCGGCGGCATGCACACCACCCCCGTCATCACGGCGCTCAGCCCCAGAACCGATTGAAGATACAGGGGCAGGGCGAAGAACCCCAGGCCCATCGCCCCATAGATGAACACGGTGGCAAGGTTCCCGGCTGCCACGTTCTCTGCGCGGAAGATCCCCAGCGGCATCATCGGATGGGGGGCCACCCGCTGGCGCAGGACGAAGAGCACGACGCCGAGGGCTCCCGCCACCGTCCAGGCCCACGGCGACCAGCCCTCGTCGGTCTCCCCCGACAGCCGGATGAGGCCGAAGACGAGTGCCCCCAGGCCCGCTGCCGCAAGGGTCGCGCTCAGCCAGTCCAGCAGGGCGCCCTCGTTCCGAGGCATGCGCGGAATCCTGGAGAGCACGACGACGGCCGCGATCATCGGGGGCAGGTTGACGAAGAACACCGCCCTCCACGAGAGCTGGTCCACGAGCAGGCCGCCGACGAGCGGAGACACCAGGCCGGCCACGGAGGTCCAGGCCGTCCACGTGCCGATCGCCTTCCCCTGGGCAGGGCCGGAGAAGGCGCTGATGATCATCGCCAAGGAGGAAGGAACGAGGAAGGCCCCGGCTACGCCCTGGACAATGCGGGCTACGATGAGGATCTGCGGGGTCCACGCCAGGCCGCAGACGAGGGAGGTGACCCCGAATCCGACGAGTCCTGCCATCATGACGCGCTCCCGGCCGTAGCGATCCGCGATGGACCCGGCGACGAGGATGAGGGCTCCCAGGCTCAGAAGGTATCCGGAGACGACCCACTGCTGCTCCAGGAGTCCCCCGCCAAGTTCCCGCCCGATGGAGACGAGAGCCAGGTTGACCACGGAGCCATCGAGAATCGCCATGAAACTGGCGAGAACGGCGACAATGAGGACGTGCCTCCGGCGGGCTGCTTCAGTCACGTCCGCCGTCGGCTCCCTCATGACCTGCGAGGCACCCGCCTGCCCCTCAGGCACCCGCCCGGGCCTTGAGCACCCGATCGACCTCAGCCCCATACGCGGCGCCGAGGATCACTGCGCCGATGGCGTTGGGGTGCTCGCCGTCGTCGCTCGTGCCGTCTTTGTACGCCCCGAGCTCGGAGCCCTTGAGGTCCGGCCAGGGGTCGATCCACCAGAATTTCTGGGCTTCAGACCAGGCCTTCATGGCGGAGTTGAATCGGTCTGTGTACTCGGGCCGCTGTGCGGCAGGGCGGGGGCCGATCGCAGTCATGATGACGTCCCTCCCGCTTTTTTCTGTGGCCTTCACGAGCAGAAGAACGCTCTTCTGCATCCAGGCGAGCATCTCGTCCAGGGTCTTGCCCTCGTTGACAGCATTGAGGTCATTCGCCCCGAGCTCCAAGAGAAGGACATCCGTATGGGCCGGCTGAGCCTGCGGGAGAATGCCCTCGGCTGTGATGCCGTTGATCGCCGTGATGTCAGCAAGTCTGGCGGTGGAGCTGTCAAAGTGGTGGGGCCAGGAGTTGGGGTTCTCGGTCGTCTCAGCATGAATGGCGTTCGTCCCGATGCCCGTGGTGATGGAGTCGCCATAGAGCGTCACGCTCGTGCGCGGCAGGGTGGAGGCCCCGGCGTGAGTGTCAGAGCAGCCGGTGAGCATCAGAGCGCCGCCGCCGAGGGCACCGATCAGCACGCTGCGGCGGGAGGCGGGACTTCTCAGATGTTTAATAGGCATCCTCATAGTTTATGGGCTGTCTCCTGAGAACTGACAATGGAGGGCATAGCTGAGGACTGAGACCGGCCTCTGCTCTACGCGAGGGCCTGCGGAACCATGTAGAGGCCGAAGCACATGACCATGACGCACAGCGACGTAGTCACCCACCGGTACGCCCCCCGCATGCGGTATTCGGCTGGCAGAGCCTTCGCCTCGAGCATCAGAAGCATTCCGAGAACAAGAGGCAGAAGGAGGGCGTTCATCACCTCAACGTCGACGGCGATGTGCACGAGATCCACGTTGGCAAAGACCAGCACCGCGCCGACGACATGGATCAAGATGTAGACGGTGTAGAACTTCCAGTTCTGCCGGCCGATCTTCTCGTTGAGACTGTGCTTCCAGCCCATGACCTCCGCAAGACCCCACGATCCCGCCAGAGAGACGACGAGCGCTGCCACGAGAGCCCCGCCCATGAGCGCAGCTCCAACCGTCACTTTGGCTGTGGTCGAGCCGATAAACGGCGCGAGAGCCGCCGTCAGATCCCCCACCGTGTTGAGCGGCTCCCCGCCCTGCCCGCTCTTGAATGCCGTGGCTCCATAGGCGATGATGACGACGATCATGATGGCCTGCGTCAGCACGCTGCCGATCGCGGTGTCCCGCCGCGCCTGCTTGAGGTGGATCGGCCGCAGTCCCTTGTCCACGACGGCTCCCTGCTGGTAGAAGATCATCCAGGGCATGACGACGGCGCCCACATTGGCGGCGAGCAGGTACAGGTAGGCATCGTCGTGGAGGGGCATGCTGCCGAGAGCCCGCCCGATCTCCCCCACGTCCGGATGCGTGAGGATCATGGCAGGAATGAACGCGAGCTCGGCGAGACCCACGGCAATGCCGATGCGCTCCACCTTCGTGTAGCTGCCCGTCAGCGCGAGGCCCACGAGGAAGGCCGTGGCCACCGTGACGCTCAGAGCCTTGGGCACCCCGAAGAGCTCCCCGACCCCGGCGACGCCGATGAACTCCGTCAGCAGCGCCCCGATCGCCGAGAGGAAGAGGGTCGAGCCTGAGATCCACGCCCAGACGGGGCCGAAGTGCTCGCGGATGAGAGCTCCATGGCCCTTCTGCGTGACGATGCCCAGCCGGACTGTGATCTCCTGGGTCATGAAGAGCACGGGGATGAGCATCAGCTGCGGCAGGATGAGCGCGTAGCCGAACTGGGCCCCGGACTGGGCTGCGGTGATGAGACATCCGGCATCCGTGTCTGCGAGCATGACGATGAGCCCAGGACCCCAGATCGCAGCGATCGTCTTCCAGGACCAGCGGGAGGAGGCCTGGACCGGGGCGGGTGGGAGCAGAGCGGCCACAGGTTTTGCCTCCGAACGTCAGGGGCGCCGGGGCCGGGGACTGCCTGGATGCCATATGCGCCGGAGAACACTCTATACCGGTGCGGACAGGAAGACCGTTGCGGCCAGGACGCCCCGATCCGGGGATCAGCCGGTGGCTCTGCAGCTGGAAACGAAAACAGCCCCGGTTTCCCGGGGCTGTTTCAGTGGAGATGGGGGGAATTGAACCCCCGTCCGATGGTGTGTTGCCAGGGCTTCTCCGGGCGCAGTCTGCGTCGGGTTTTCTCAGCCCCGGCCATCCTGCAGACAGGTGGCCGACCCGGGCTCAGTCGTCTAAAAGTCCCGAGCACCCCAACGACGAGGGCACTCAGCAGTGGCTATCTAGTCGATGCCAGCATCCGGAGCGATAGCAACCCCGGGCTGACAGACTTGCTCGCTACTTAGGCAGCGAGAGCGAAGTCAGTGCGCTTAGATTCGGCACTTATTGGTTTTGCAGAGAGCGTTGACAAGATGACTCTGCATCCTTGGCCCGCTTCACCTGCCGCGACAAACATCGTCGAAACCGATCATCCCCATATTCTGTTACCAAAACACCGCTTGCGCGGAAGATTCATCATAGCACAATCCCGCAGAGCGCTAGGGCGTCTCCGTCGTGCTCTCTCCCCCGCCGAACGGGCCCACGGGGATCCCGAGGATGCTCACCGGGTCCTGGCCGCCGGCCGCCGCATAGAAGGCCAGCACCACGCTGATGACCGCGATGAGCAGCCCCAGCATGGACATGGCTGTGACCACGGGGCGCTTCCGGGGGAAGCCCCACACGAGGGAGAGCACGTTCCCGACGATGAGGATCGGTGAAGCCCACGCCACGAGCCGGGCGAACTCGAGGAAGTACACGGCGAAGGGCGGGAAGAGGAGCACGATGACGCCGGGCAGGAGCGCCAGGCACAGCAGTGCGCTGACGATCACGCTGGCCGTCACCCAGAGCGGCCGCCTGGAGCCAGACGGCCGGTCGGCGTCGTACTCGGGAAGATCATCCTCGGCGGGTGCCTCGTCGGCGAAAAAGTCAGTCACGCTATCCCAAATTCTTCTGGCGCATGGCGCGCAGTGCTTCGCGGTTGTCCTGCTTCTCGCGCAGGGTCTGCCGCTTGTCCCATTCCTTCTTGCCCTTGCCGATGGCGATCTCCACCTTGGCGCGGCCGTTGAGGAAGTAGAGCTGCAGGGGGACGATCGTGAAACCGGACTCCTGGGTCTTGCGCTCGATCTTCGCGAGCTCCTCGCGGTGGAGGAGCAGCTTGCGGCGTCGTCGTGCGGAGTGATTGGTCCACGAGCCGTTGAGGTACTCGGGAATGTAGACGTTCTCGAGGTAGAGCTCGCCGTTGTAGAACGTCGCGAACCCGTCCAGGAGCGAGGCGCGCCCCTCGCGGAGCGACTTCACCTCGGTGCCCATGAGGGCCATCCCGGCCTCGTACTGGTCCAGAATGTGGTAATCGTGAAACGCCTTCTTGTTGCTCGCAATGAGCTTCTTGCCGGTCTCCCGTGCCACTGGTGAGTCTCCGTCTCCTCGTCAGACGCCCGCGGGCGTCAATCTATTCGGCAGCCTCTGCCGCTGCCGCGTCTGCCTTGCGGCCGGTGGTGCGCCAGCGGATGCCGGCGTCGATGAAGTCGTCGAGCGCCCCGTCGAAGACAGCGGAGGCGTTGCCCGCCTCGTGGCCCGTGCGGAGGTCCTTGACCATCTGGTAGGGGTGGAGCACGTAGGAGCGCATCTGGTCACCCCAGCTCGCCTTGACGTCTCCGGCCATTTCCTTCTTCTCGCGGTTCTCCTGCTCCTTCTTGAGGAGCAGCAGGCGCGACTGCATGACGCGCAGGGCCGCGGCGCGGTTCTGGATCTGGGACTTCTCGTTCTGCATGGAGACCACGATGCCCGTGGGGATGTGGGTCATGCGCACGGCCGAGTCGGTCGTGTTGACGGACTGCCCACCGGGTCCGGACGAGCGGAAGACGTCGATCTTCAGCTCGGACTCCGGAATGTCGATGGTGTCGGTCGTCTCGATGAGCGGGATGACCTCGACGGCGGCGAAGCTCGTCTGGCGGCGCCCCTGGTTGTCGAAGGGCGAGATGCGCACGAGCCGGTGCGTGCCCGCCTCCACGGAGAGCGTGCCGAAGGCGTAGGGCGCCTTGACCTCGAACGTGGCGGACTTGAGGCCCGCCTCTTCCGCGTAGGACGTGTCGAGGATCTTGACGTCCCACCCGCGGCGCTCGGCCAGACGGGTGTACATGCGCAAGAGCATCTCGGCGAAGTCCGCGGCGTCCACACCGCCGGCGCCGGAGCGGATGGTGACGACGGCGTCCCGCTCGTCATACTCGCCGTTGAGGAGCGTGACGATCTCGAGGGCCTCGAGCGTCTTCTGGATCTCAACGAGCTCCTTCTCAGCCTCAGCCATCGAGTCCGCGTCGTCTTCGCCCTCGCCGAGCTCCACGAGCACCTCGAGGTCGTCGATCCGGTCTCCGATGACCTTGACGCGCTCCAGCTCGCTCTGGGCGTGCGAGAGCTTCGAGGTGACCGCCTGTGCCTTCTCCGTGTCATCCCAGAGGTCCGGGGCGGAGGCCGCCTCAGAGAGCTCAGCGATGGTCTTCTTGAGGGCGGGCACGTCAGTCACCGCCTCGATGGACTCGAGGGTGGCGCGAAGGGCGCGGATTTCAGCGGGAAAATCGGTGACAGCCATGGTTGTACCAGTTTAGTGGGTCATTCCAAATCGGGGATCGACGGCGCCGCAGCCCCCTCCCGGCGAGGCCGTTCATTCCGCCAGCCCTCCGGGTTCATCTCCAATTCATAGAGGTTACCTAGGGTCTTCTCAGGCGCAGGGTGCGGAAGGACTACCTCTCCGGTCGGCGCTGCCTCGTCTCCTCCCTGAAAGCGAGCTCATCATGCTTCCCCGCATCTTCCGATCCCGTGCAGCCGCCTGCGGCCTTGCCGCGCTGGCGCTCGCCGCCTCCGCTCCCGGGACCGCCTCTGCCTCCGCCTCTTCCCACGAGCATGAGTCCACGAGGCAGACGACGTCGCCCATCAAGCATGTCGTGGTGATCTACGGAGAGAACGTCTCCTTCGACCACTACTTCGCCACGTACCCCCATGCGGCGAACACGCCGGGCGAGAAGCAGCAGGGCTCAGGCCTCCCCGCCAGCACGTTCACGCCGAGCAAGTCCACGCCCAAGGGCATCGACACCCTCGCCAACGCAGGCCTGCTCGCCCCGAACAACCCCAACTCGTCCCAGCCGGCGCGTCTCTCCCCCGCCCAGGCGGTCACGTGCGACCAGGGCCACGAGTACACGGCTGAGCAGAAGGCCTACAACGGCGGTCTCATGAACCGCTTCGTCGAGAACACGAGCACGGACTCCTGCAAGGCCCCGATGTACAGCGCTCCGGGCCTGACGATGAACTACTACGACGGCAACACGGTCACCGGCCTCTGGAACTACGCGCAGAACTACGCCATGAGCGACCGCAGCTTCAGCAGCACCTTCGGTCCCTCCACTCCCGGAGCGCTCAACCTCATCTCCGGCCAGACCCACGGGGTCACGGAGTTCGACCCGCAGGGCCGCCCCGTGACCACGCCGGCCAAGGGCAGCTACACGGTGCGCGTGCCCAACGCGGCCGGCGTCGGCACGATGACCGAGGACCCGGATCCCGTCTACGACGACTGCTCCAACAAGAGCCACACGACCAGCTACAACCTGGCGGGCATGCAGGGCAAGAACGTCGGCGACCTCCTCAACGAGAAGAAGGTCACCTGGGGCTGGTTCCAGGGCGGGTTCGCCCCCACCACCCCTGCGACGGCGACGACGCCGGCCGCCTGCAACGCGACCCACGTCAATGCCGCGGGCGCCACGGTGACGGACTACTCTCCCCACCACCAGCCGTTCCAGTACTACAAGTCCACGGCCAACCCGCACCACCTGGCTCCGGCCTCCACGGCCGAGATCGGCCACAACGGCCAGGCCAACCACCAGTACGACCTGACGGACTTCACCAAGGTCGTCAACACGGAGAACATGCCGGCCGTCTCCTTCCTCAAGGCAGGCATGTACCAGGACGGCCACGCCGCCTACTCCGACCCGCTCGACGAGCAGCGCTTCATCGCTGAAACGGTCAACACGATCCAGAAGTCGAAGAACTGGGAGTCCACCGCGATCATCCTCGCGTACGACGACTCTGACGGCTGGTACGACCACGTCGCCGCGACGATCACGAACTCCTCGAACTCGGCCGACGACGCCGCGATCTGCACGAGCGCAGCCGCCAAGGGCGTGCCCATGCTCGGTGGCTACCAGGACCGCTGCGGCCCCGGCCCGCGCCAGCCGCTTCTCGTCATCTCGCCGTACGCCAAGCGGAACTTCGTTGATCACACGGTCACCACCCAGGCGAGCATCCTCAAGTTCATCGAGGACAACTGGAAGCTCGGCCGCATCGGTGACTCATCCTTCGACGCCTCCGCCGGGTCGCTGGGGAACCTCTTCGACTTCCGCGGCCGAGGACGCGCAGAGCGCATCATCCTCGACCCTGCCTCCGGAAAGGTCGCTCGGGTGATCCACGGGCGCAGCGAGAACAGGTAGACCGCTCGCTCTGTCACACGGGTGCCCCGCACAGACTGTGCGGGGCACCCGTTTCTCTGTCAGAAGGGGTCTGTGACCGGGAATCCTGCCGCAGAGGGTTTACCAGCGGGGCTGCTGCCCGGGAGATCCTCGCCTGCGCCGTAGACTGGAACCCGACGTCAACCCCTTCCTGATCGAGGATTCTCTTGGACATTCAGAACCACTTCTATGGCCATTCAGCCGCGTACGCCGCCCATGCGGGGATGACCGCCCCGCGGCACATCGCCGGCCTCGTGCAGCACGGCTGGACCCCGATCACCCCCATCTCCACGCATTTCGCAGACCTCGCCGCCAAGGCTCCAGAGGGCAGCCTCTTCGTTTGGTCCCACGAGGCCCGCGGCTGGAGCGAAGAGGAGTCCCTCGCGCAGACGGGCTTCCGCTCCACCGCCATCGGCTCCCCCTTCCTGTACCTGGCGGACGTGGCCCAGCGGTCCGGCGCGCTTCCGCCGAAGACGATCCCCGCCGTCGTCATCCCCTTCCACGGCACCAGGCTCGTCGAGGTGGAGGGCGACCAGGCCGGGTACGCCCGGGAGGTCTTCGAGCGCGAGGGATCCGCAGTGGTCTGCCTGCACGTGGACGACCTGCAGCGCGAGGACATCGTCTCCGCCTGGACGAACGCCGGCCACACGATCACGACGGCCGGGGAGCGCCGGGACCCAGAGTTCCTCGCGCGCATCCTCTGGCTCGTGGCGAGCGCGGAGCGCGTGGTCTCCAACCGCCTCGCGACGGCTCTCATGTACGCGGCCGCCGTCGGCACCCCCACGGAGATCTACGGGCCGCACTTCCAGATCAAGGGCATCGCGGAGACCTCGAGCGAGGAGTACCTCCAGCGGATCTGGCCCGAGTTCTACGACGCCTCCACGCCCCAGTCCGTGCTCACCGAGCTGGCCGAGCGCGAGCTGGGCCGCAGCGCGATGCTCTCCCCCGAGGATCTCCGGGAGGCCCTCGGCTGGAACGCCCGCTCGATCAAGCCCGCCTTCGACTACTGGGCGGGCGCGCCGATCGAGAAGGCCCTCACCGTGCTCGGGGTCAAGAAGCGAGAGGTGGGCGAGGTGGTCAACGGCGTCAAGCTCAACCCCCTCGACTTCCTCAAGCATCCCCTCGAGCACCTGCCCGATCCGCTCCCCCGCCGCGTGACCGTCTCCGCCGTCAAGCCCCAGATCCCGGCGCCGCTGGGCTCCGGCGAGGCCTCCGCGGCGTGAGGCTCGCCCAGCGCGCCCCGCTCCTCTACCTCATTGGGGCCGCGGTCCAGGGCCTCGCGGCGGTCCTCGTCCAGCCCTTCTCCATCCGCCTCTTCGGCGGGGCGGAGTCCGAGTCCTGGGAGATGACCGCCTACTCGGTGACCGTCATGCAGGTGGGGCTCGTCATCCTCTCCGCCGGCCTGCCGATGGCCATCACCCGGGCCTGGCTCGAGCCGGACAACGGCCCCGTCAAGGCCCGCGCCGTCAACGGCTTCAACGGGCTGCTGGCTCTGCTGCTCGCGGCGGCCGCGTGCATCTTCGCACTGCTCTCCCGGGTCGACGGCTCGCTCATCGCGGCGATCTGGTCGATGGGCGCGCTCGCCGTCGTCCTCGCCGCCCAGGCGCAGCTGCGCTCGGAGGGCAAGCCGCTGCACTTCGTGGCCCTCGCCGCGGGCTCCTCGCTCGTGGCGCACCTCTTCGGACTCGCCTCGATCCTGCTCTTCCAGCCCACCCCGCTGCACTTCATGAGCGGCTTCGCCCTGGCGTCAACCCTCACGGCGGCCGCCGCCGTCGCCATCACCCGCCCGACCCTGCCCGGCCGGGCGCCCGAGGCCGTGAAGACGGCGGTCGGGGCTGGGCTGCCCCTCCTGCCCCACTCCCTCGCGATGGTGCTCCTGACCCAGGGGGACGCGATCCTCCTCAAGGCCCTCGCCCCCACGGGCGCGGCGGGGGTCTACCTCGCGGCGGCGGTCTTCGCCCTCGGGCCCATCGCCGTGCTGGCGGGGCTCAACAACTCGTGGACGCCCGCCATCATGAAGGCGGCCCACGGGACGCAGGAGGAGTTCGCGCAGACTGCCCGGCGGACGCTCGTCACGGCCACCAAGCTTGCGGTGGGCATATCCGTCCTGGGCTCTCTCGGGGCGTGGCTCGGCATGCTCGTGCTGGCCCAGGGCAATCACGAGGCCACCCGGGTGGCCGCGGTTCTCCCGCTCGTGGGCATCGGCTATGCCCTCTACCTCGTGGCCATGTCGGTGCTCTTCGCCCGGCTCTCCACACACAGCTTCGCGTGGCTGACGGTCACTGTCGTCATCGCGGCCGGGGCCGTGGCGTACTGGCCTGCCGCCCAGGGGAGTCTCGTGGCCATGGCCTACTGCAAGGCCTTCGCCTTCGCCGCCCTGGGCTGCGGCTACGCGCTCATGGCCCGGTCCGGCACGCGTCTTCCTCTGCGGCTGACCGGCTGGGGGCTGGCCCTCGGCGTCGTCGTCTCCGCGGCGGTCCTGGCCGTGCTGAACGTCGTGTGGAGCTGACCTGCGGCGAGTAGAGTGAAACCGAATGAATACTTCAAGGAGTGAGCACGTGAGCCAGAAACTGTACAGCCTCGGTGAGACGAAGCGCGGACCCGTCCAGATCGGCGAGTCGGCCGAGCCGTTCATCATCGCAGAGGTCTCCGGCAACCACAACGGGGACCTGCAGCGCGCCCTGGACATCGTGGACATGGTGGCGGAGTCCGGTGCCCAGGCGGTCAAGCTGCAGACCTACACGGCGGACACGATCACGATCGACTCGCACAAGCCGGCCTTCACGATCTCCGACGACCACCCGCTCTGGGGCGGGAAGAACCTGTACCAGCTCTACACGGAGGCTCACACCCCCTGGGACTGGCACGCCCCGATCTTCGAGCGCGCCCGCGAGCACGGCCTCATCCCCTTCTCGAGCCCGTTCGACTTCACGGCCGTGGACCTCCTCGAGTCCCTCGACGCGCCGCTGTACAAGATCGCCTCGCTTGAGATCGGCGACCTGCCGCTCCTGCGCCGCGTGGCCCAGACCGGCAAGCCCGTCATCCTCTCCAACGGCGCCGCGTCCATCACGGACATCGACCGCGCTGTGCAGACCATCCGCGCTGAGGGCAACGACCAGGTCGTCGTCCTCGCCTGCACGTCCTCCTACCCGGCCTCCCCCGCCGAGTCCAACCTCCGCACCATCCCGGTGATGCGCGATGCGTTCGGCGTCCAGGTGGGCCTCTCCGACCACACGATGGGCATCGGCGCTGCGATCGCCGCAGTGGCCCTCGGCGCCACGGTCATCGAGAAGCACGTGACCCTCTCCCGCGCTGACGGCGGGGTTGACTCGGACTTCTCGCTCGAGCCGCATGAGCTCAAGGCCCTCGTGGAGGAGTCCAAGGTCGCCTGGCAGGCGCTCGGCTCCCCCAGCCTCCAGGTCACCACCGGCGAGGGCGAGTCACAGCGACTGCGCCGCTCCCTCTGGGTCACCTCGGACGTCAAGAAGGGCGACGTCGTCTCCGAGGCCAACGTGCGCTCGATCCGCCCCGCAGGCGGCCTGACCCCCGGCTACACGGACACCGTCATGGGGCGCACGTTCACGGCCGACGTCGAGGCCGGCACGCCGCTCACCTGGGACATCATCTAGCCTGAGCTCGTATCGGTCGCGCTGTCCAGGAGAACCCCGGCAAGGCGCAGCCCATCCGAGGAGGCGAAGCCCCTCCGAGTCTGACGGACATTCATCACGGAAGAACCCCGAGATCCCTGGGATCTCGGGGTTCTTCCGCATTAAAGTGCGGCCACGGAGGCGAATGTCCGGCACACTCGGCAGGAGCGCCGGTCGGGCGACTACCCCGCAGGCTTGCGGAGATGGAGCCAGCGCTCCTCGCCCTCGGCGGGGCTGCCCTTGAGGCCGCCCTCGTAGCCGCCCCGCTCGAACAGGCGGCGGGAGGCCGGATTCGACTCGAGCATCTCCGCCACGAATTCGAGCCCCTCCTGCTCCTCCGCGGGGCGGGACCGGAGAAACTCCGCCTCGGCCTCGCGCAGAAGAATGCCGGCCAGGCCCTGGCCCCTCAGGCTGGGAGCCACCGTGATGGAGACCTCCCACGCGTTGCCCTCGGAGAGTCGGTCGAATCGGACGGTCGCCACCGGCTCACCGTAGCGCTGAATGATCCACAGCTCGCGGTCGTCGCGCTGAAGCGTCCCCTGAAGCCACGCGAGGTGCCCCTCCCAGGAGAGCTCTTCCTTGGTGCGGCTCACCGCCCGCACGCTGGGGTCGTTGCGCCAGTCGAAGAGGACCGAGGCATCGTTGATCTCTGCCCGCCGCGCGGAGATGTCCCCTGTGCGCGCCAGAAGGGCCTCGGACCAGGCGGCCACGATTCTGGCACCGCCCTGGCCGTCGACCAGGCGGCGTCCGGCGTCGGACATCTCACGACGACGACGGGCGTCCCGCCCCAGCTCTGCCAGGGCGGCCACGGCCTGGGCCCGTTCGGCAGGGGGCAGATCGGGATTCTCCAGACCCTGGGGATCCACATCCGCCACGGAGCCCAGCCCCGCGCCGATGCCTGACTTGAGCGCGAAGTCGTAGTTGTCCCGCTGGTTGTCCACCAGCTGGACCAGGGCCATCGGCACGCCGAGGGCGGCAAGCTCCCACATGGTGGTCCCGGACCCGGAGATCATGAGGTCCATATGGGGGAAGGAGCGGGCGAGGCCGGGCCCCGGCCGCACGGCCTTCACCCCGGGAAGGCTGAGATCCTCGCGCGCCGTGACCACGGTGGTCTCCGAGGGAATCCCCGCGTCCGCCCACCACTGGGCCACCACGGAGGCCATGTTCTTCGGGTCCGTCCCGCCCATGACGATGAGCACCCGCAGCGGGTCTCCCTCGCCGGGCAGCTCCCCCGCATCCTGGCGCTGCGGCACGACCGGCAGGTCCGCGAGGATCTCCGACCGCAGCGGGATGGTCGAGACGCCCCGCAGCAGCCGGTACGAGCCGTCCCAGGGGCGGTAGGCGAACTCGGCCCCGGCGGAGGGGTCCACGACGACGTCGGCCGGACGCCTGCCCCAGTGCGCATCCTCCACATTGGAGAGGAGGATGCCCAGGTCGGACAGCTCGTCCCTCAGGCTTCCCTGATCCTCGTAGGTGTCAACGTGCACGATGTCCGCGCGCCGCTCGGCCGCCCACTCGGCGACGTCGCGCGCCTCCAGCGAAGCGGGCTCCGTCAGTTCGAAGGCGTGGTCGGCCAGAAGGCTGCGCCCCACCTCGGACTCGATGCGGGAGAGGAACTCCACCGTGTGGCCGGCAGCCACGGCTGCGTCTGCCACAGCGACGGCTCGGAACACATGGCCCAGACCCTGCTGCCTGGTTGAGTCACAGCGGAAGACGACGTGCATGTGAGGTTCTACTGCTCCTAGGATTCGTGCGGGTGTCCCCGCCGAAGCCCGGACGGCGGGCTGTCAGCCTGCCGTCAGAGGCTTCTGCTCAATATGTGCGTTGAGGGCCACGATCTCGGGGTTCTCCTCCAGGACGGAGAGAATTCCGCGCCAGGACGGAATGTCCGTGCCGATCTTGGCCACGAGGGCATCCAGAAGCTGCGCGTCCTCGTCCGTGTCCAGCGTGACACGGAAGTGGTTGTAGCTCGGCTGAAAGGTGAGGGAGCCGGTGACGAACCCCGCGCCCTCTTCATAGAGCGCGCTCGTGACATGGGCGCGGTGATGGGGCTCGGTGCGCTCGTCAGCCTTGAGCAGCGCGGACGCGCGGGCCAGCTCCACGTCCAGGCCGCGCGGCAGAGAGCGGTGCTGGGTCGTGGAGACGTAGTCCACGGCCTGGTCCTGGCGCCAGATGTAGACCACCTGGGAGATGACAGCGGGGTCCAGAAGGGGGCAGTCCGCCGTCAGGCGGACCACGGCGTCGGCATTCGTCAGCCGAGCGGCGAGGAGGAAGCGGGAGAGGACGTCGTCCTCCGAGCCTCGAATGACTCGCACGCCGTACTGGCGCCCGAACTCCTCGATGGCATCGTCATCCGGCAGGTCTGAGGTGGCGATGACCACTTCGTTGATGCCCTGCGCGGCGCGGGCCGCACGCAGCACCCAGGCGAGCACGGGCATGCCCCCCAGATCCCGGAGAACCTTGGCCCGAAGCCGGGTGGAGCCCACGCGCGCCTGGATCACGGCGACCACTCGCGGGGCCTCCGCGATGTTGATGCGCTTGATCTGCTGCGTGTTGAGGTCTAGTCCGCTCATTCTCCGACGATCTCCAGAACGTTCTCGATGACCATGTCCACCTGGTCGTTGGTCAGGGTCGCGAAGAGGGGCAGGCTGATCTCCTGCTCGTAGAAGAGCTCCGCGTTGGGGCACATGCCCTTCTTGTAGCCCATGTCCTGGAACACCGGGTGCCAGTAGCTCGGGATGTAGTTGACCTGGACGCCG
>JAGLBH010000001.1:0-15594 GCA_018260285.1 Arthrobacter sp.
GCCGCCCCTGCGGCTGTGTGGGCGATCATCCTCGGGTTCAAGACGATGGACGTCATCGGCCTGCTGCTCGTGGCTGTCTACTCGTTCTTCCAGTACCGACTTCTCGCGCTGGTCACGCTCGGATCGCTCATCGTGGCTGGCCTTCTGACGTACCTCGCCATCGCTGTGCTCGGTGTGACGGCGAACTACCGTCTCTCCCTGGCCGGCGTGGCAGGCATCATCGTGGCCATCGGCCTGACGGCGGACTCCTTCATCGTCTACTTCGAGCGCATCCGCGATGAGCTTCGCGAAGGGCGGCCTCTGGAGTCGGCCGTCGAGCTCGGCTGGGCTCGCGCCAAGAGGACCATCCTGGCCTCCAAGGCCGTCAACCTCCTCGCCGCAGTGGTGCTGTTCATCGCAGCGGTCGGCAACGTCCGCGGCTTCGCCTTCACCCTGGGCCTGACGGCGCTGGCTGACCTCCTCGTGGTCTTCCTCTTCACGCACCCGGTCCTCGAGCTGCTCTCCCGCACCGCGTTCTTCCGCAACGGGCACCCGGCCTCCGGGCTGGACCCGCGCGCCCTCGGGGCGGTTCCCCTCTATCGGGGAGCGGGCAGGGTGCGCGAGCCCCAGTCGTCGTCGGGCGCCGGCTCCACCGCGGACGCCCAGACCGAGGACGACTCTGACCCGATCGACACCACAGGCATGACCATTGCCGAACGCCGCGCCGCCGAACGCGCCCGCGCGCGCCGTGCAGCGCAGGAGGGCAAGTAGATGAAACGGCTCGCACAGTGGGGCAATGCCCTCTACACAGGTGAGAAGTCCTACGAATTCGTGGGGCGCAAGAAGCTGTGGTTCACCATCACGGCGGCGCTCGTCCTCCTCTCGATCCTCATCCCCGTGCTCCGCGGCGGGTTCAACATGGGCATCGACTTCCGGGGCGGCTCCGAGTTCACGGTGTCCCAGACATCGCACACGGACACCAAGCCGGGGGAGCGCGCCGTGACGTCGGTCGTCTCCCAGTCGGAGCCGAGGGTGACGAACATCGCCCCCGGCACCGTGAGGGTGCAGACCGAGAAGCTGACGGACACCCAGACGCTCCAGGTCAAGCAGAACCTCACGTCCGCCTACGGAGTCTCTGAGGACAAGGTCACGAGCAACTTCGTCGGCCCCACCTGGGGACAGGACGTCTCCCAGCGGGCGCTCCTGGGCTTCGCGATCTTCGTGGTGCTCGTGACGCTCCTCATGGCGCTGTACTTCCGCACGTGGAAGATGTCCCTCGCGGCCATTGTGGGCCTTTTCGTGGTGCTCATCATCACGGCGGGCATCTACGCCGCCACGGGGTTCGAGGTGACGCCGAGCGCCGTCATCGGCTTCCTGACGATCCTCAGCTACTCGCTCTACGACACGGTGGTCGTCTTCGACAAGATCCGTGAGAACACCGAAGAGGGCAAGGGCCGCAGGCCGTTCGGCGAGTCCGTCAACCTGGCCATCAACCAGACCCTCGTCCGCTCCATCAACACGTCCGTCGTGGCTGTCCTGCCGGTCGGCGCCATCCTCTTCATCGGCGCCTTCCTCTTGGGCGCCGGCACGCTCAAGGACCTCTCGCTCTCGCTGTTCGTGGGCATCATCGTGGCGACTCTGGCCACGATCTTCGTCCAGGCTCCTCTCTATGCGGCGCTCCGCGGCGGGGAGAAGGACCAGCAGCCGGAGGGGACGACGCCGTCGCCCGCTCAGGAGCGACCCGCATCGGCCGGACAGGAAGCTTTGCCTAACCAGGTTTGAGCCGATCCAGCCCGTAAACTGATCTGACCCGCCGTCCGAGGATTCTCGAACGGCGGGTCAGACCCGTTTTCCGACCTCTGGAGGCACCATGAGCTACGGCGAGAGCACCTCACCCATCGACCGCCTGCCCTCGGTTCTGTCTCCGCTGGCCAGGCTTGCCGGGCGCGCGCAGAGCCCCACGCCCATCCTGGACCCGCTCCTGAGGCAGATTCGCGCAGCCAGCCCCAAGGCTGACCTTGAGCCGATTCGCGCCGCATATCGCGTGGCGGAGCGCCAGCACGAGGGGCAGATGCGCCGGTCGGGGGATCCGTACATCACCCACCCCGTGGCGGTTGCCTCAATCCTGGCTCAGATGGGCTTCACAGGCACCACGCTTCAGGCGGCCCTTCTCCACGACACGGTGGAGGACACGGACTACACCCTCGAGCAGCTGGCCCAGGACTTCTCCCCGGAAGTGGCCATGCTCGTGGACGGGGTCACGAAGCTGGACAAGGTCAAGTACGGAGACGCCGCCCAGGCGGAGACGGTTCGCAAAATGGTCATCGCGATGTCCAGCGACATCCGGGTGCTCATCATCAAGCTCGCGGACCGGCTGCACAACGCGCGCACCTGGCGCTACGTCTCGGGGGACTCCGCCGCGAAGAAGGCTCGTGAGACGCTCGAGATCTTCGCCCCCCTGGCTCATCGCCTCGGCATGAACACGGTCAAATGGGAGCTCGAGGACCTCTCGTTCGCCGTTCTCTATCCCAAGATGTACGAAGAGATCGTCCGCCTCATCGGCCAGCGCACCCCGGAGCGGGAGAAGTACCTGGCCGGCGTGCGCGAGGAGGTCCAGAAGGACCTGCAGGCCTCTCGGATCAAGTGCACCATCACAGGGCGCCCCAAGCACTACTACTCCGTGTACCAGAAGATGATCGTGCGCGGCAAGGAGTTCGACGAGATCCACGATCTCACCGGCATCCGCATCCTCGTGGACTCCGTGCGGGACTGCTATGCGACGCTCGGCATCATCCACAACCGCTGGTCACCCATGCCGGGGCGGTTCAAGGACTACATCGCGAGCCCCAAGTTCAACCTCTACCAGTCCCTCCACACCTCCGTCATCGGCCCGAACGGCCGGCCGGTCGAGTTCCAGATCCGCACGCATGAGATGCACCGCCGCGCGGAGTACGGCGTGGCCGCCCACTGGAAGTACAAGCAGCAGAGCGGCCAGCCCGCCCAGGACGCCTCCACGACGGATATGAAGTGGCTGCGGTCCCTCATGGACTGGCAGCAGGAGACGCGGGACCCAGGGGAGTTCCTCGACTCTCTGCGGTACGAGATGAATGCGGCCGAGGTCTACGTCTTCACCCCCAAGGGGGACATCCTCGCCCTTCCTTCGGGGTCAACACCCGTGGACTTCGCCTACACGGTCCACACGGACGTGGGCCACCGGACGATCGGAGCGCGGGTCAACGGGAAGCTCGTCCCGCTCTCCCACACGCTCAACAACGGAGACTGGGTGGAGGTCATCACCTCCAAGGCGGAGGGCGCCGGACCCAGCAGAGACTGGCTCAACTTCGTCAAGTCCGGGCGGGCCAAGACCAAGATCCGCCACTGGTTCACCCGAGAACGCCGCGAAGAGGCCATCGAATCCGGCAAGGACGCCCTCACCCGGGCCCTGCGGCGCAAGAACATGCCCGTCCAGAAGATGCTCACCCAGCCCCGCCTCCAGACCGTGGCGGAGCGTCTCGGCCTGACGGACATCCCCTCCCTCTATGCAGCGCTCGGCGACGGGAATCTCACCACCCAGTCCGTGCTGCAGACACTCGATGCTGAGTTCGGGGAGGTCATCGAAGAGGTCCGCGAGCCGATCACCATTTCGACGCCGAAGGCCGGTCGCCACTCCGACGGGGCTGTCACCGTCCAGGGCGACGCCGACGTCTGGGTCAAGCTGGCCCGGTGCTGCACGCCCGTGCCCCCGGACGAGATCATCGGGTTCGTCACGCGCGGCTCCGGCGTCTCGGTCCATCGCCAGGACTGCACGAACGTCCAGTCCCTCCTGGACCAGCCTGACCGCATCGTGCCCGTCTCCTGGAGCGCCGCGCAGTCAGGAGTCTTCCTCGTGGAGATCCAGGTCGAGGCCCTCGACCGCAAGAACCTCCTCTCGGACGTGACCCGTGTGCTCAGCGATCACAAGGTGAACATTCTCGCGGCGTCTGTCCAGACGAGCCATGACCGGGTCGCCCGCTCGCGCTTCTCCTTCGAGATGACCGATCCCCGGTATCTGGACCATGTCCTCACGGCAGTCCGCAAGATCGACGGCGTGTACGACGTCTACCGGGTGGCCGGGAACAAGCGTCAGGACTGATCGGAGGCGTCGGTCTGCGGCGCTTCCGCGCGCTGCCTCTGCAGCAGTCGGGCGGTCTTCGCCGCCCGACTGAGCCTCGAGTGCATGCGGGACCGGTGACGCTGGGGAACGTAGAGACCCCCGAGCCGGATGTGCGTCTGGACGGACTCGATGAGGTCGGGGGTCTGGAAGGCGCGAACGAGGATCCGTCGCGCATCCTCGTCGCCGCAGTGGCGCGCGACGTCGAGAACAGTGCGCACCGGGTCTGAGACGAAGACTCCCGCCAGGCTGAGGCTCCGATCCAGCGGATCCTGCACCTCGTGGATGAGCAGATGCGGATAGGCCCGGTGGGTGCTCGTCGTCCGCTTGGACTGGTCGATGAGCACTTCCAGACGGCACGGCTCGGTTCCCCACCCGTAGACCCACGCGGCTGAGGCCCATCCGACGACGACCCTCGGGAGGAGGGCTCGACCGATGGTGTGCTTGGCGGCCACGGCTCTGAGCTCGGAGGTGTCCCCGAGGGAGGCTGCCGCCCACACCTGGGGGAGGAGCTCTCGAACAAGGCCGTCTCTCCGCAGGGAGCTCATCTCCGCGGCGGTGAAGTCGTGGCGCGGGGGATCTGCGATGCCGGTGATGAGAAGAGTGCTCATACCTCCACTGTGGCGCAGGCGGAGCAAAAAGAAAAGCGCCCGGACAAAGAACGTGGACAACGTTCCTGCCGGGCGCCTCTCAGCGCAGAGTGAAGATCAGCGCTGAGCGTTCTTGAAGAGCTCTGCGAGGGCGCGCTTCGTGTCGAGCTCTTCCTGAGCCGCCTTGATCTTCCGCGCGTCACCGGACTGCTGGGCGCGCTCGAGGGCGCGCTCGAGCTTGGCCATCGCCTCGTCAAGCTGGGTCAGGGCCGAGTTCTTGCGGGCCAGGACCTCAGGGTTGGTGCGGTCCCACTCTTCGCGCTCCGCCTGGCGGAGGGCGTCCTCGACCTTGCGGATGCCGGCGTCCATGCGGCCGATGTCCTTGCGGGGAACCTTGCCGGCCGCGTCCCACTCGTCCCGGATCACGGCGAATTCGCGCTTGGCCTTGGCCAGGTCCTTGATCGGCAGGAGTGCCTCGGCGCGCTTGAGAATTGCTTCCTTGACCACGAGGTTGTCGCGGAAGGAGGCGTCGATCTCCTCGTTGGCCGCCTGGCGGGCGTTGAAGAAGACATCCTGGGCGGCGCGGAAGCGGGCCCAGAGGGCGTCGTCCTCCTTGCGGGACGCGCGCTTGGCCGCCTTCCACTCGTCCATGAGCTCGCGGTACTTGCCAGCCGTCACGCCCCAGTCCGTGGACGTCGAGAGCTCCTCGGCGCGCTGGATGAGCTTCTCCTTGGCGGCCTTCGCCTCGGCATGGTCTGCATCGAGCTGGCTGAAGTGCGCGCGGCG
This sequence comes from Arthrobacter sp., assembly GCA_018260285.1. GTDB lineage: Bacteria > Actinomycetota > Actinomycetes > Actinomycetales > Micrococcaceae > Falsarthrobacter. The sequence continues at coordinate 5,506 of JAGLBH010000001.1, forward strand.
GTGCTTCTCGAAGAGAGTGCGAGCCCCTCGGAAGCGCTTCCACAGGCCGTCCTCGACAGACTTGGACTGGCGGGGGCCTGCCTTCTGGAGAGTCTGCCACTCCGTGAAGAGCTCTGCCATGCGGGCGGAGGACTGCTTCCACTGGATCTTGGAGGGATCCTGCTCGGCGATCTGCTCGGCCTCGGCGACTACTCGCTCGCGCGCGGCGAGGGACTCGGCTGCCTGAGCCGCGTGGCGGGCCTTGGCCTCCTCCTGCGCCTGGGCGGCCCGCTGGGTCAGGGCCTCGATGCGAGCCGCAAGGCCTGCGAGGTCACCGACGAAGCGGTGGTCTGCGATCTGCAGGGAGATCTGCTCAAGCGTCTTCTGGAGGTCGCCCGGAACGGTCCCGGCGGCGACGCGGGCCTCGAGGAGTGCCACCTGGTTGGCGGCGGCGTCGAACTTCTTGACGAAGTAGGCGAGAGCCTCGTCCGCACCCTTGTCGGGGTACTGGCCGACGGCGTACTCCTTGTCCTCGACGATGACGAACACGTGGCCGTCCTCGGTGACGCGTGCGAAGGCTCGCGCCTCCTCCAGGCTCGTCTCGGTCGTGTCAATCTTGACGGGGGCCGTCTCTGCGGGGGAGACCCGGGCAGCCACGGGGGTGGTGGGCTGGGGGGTCTCAGTCTGAGGCGCTTCGGCCTCGGGCGCGGTCTCGGGGACGACGGCGTGGGAGCCGACTGCCTGGTCGACGGGCTGGCTGGTTTCGTCGGATTTCTGTTCCACCGCTAAAACTCTTTCATCAGGTACACATGTGACCCGGATGAGGAGTCGAACAACCTCACCGGGCGGAGACGGAGCGGAGATCACAGCGCACTGCGCTGTCTTCCGCTTGCCTTGAAGCCTACTCGGAACGGGCCTCTTCCGCGTAGTTGCCCGCCGTTTCCACGTAGACTTGCCTCTAAAGACTCTTATTGTCCCCCTGGGAAGGATCCACTGTGCTCCGCACGCACGACCTCGGCACCCTGAGTGCCGCCAACATCGGAGAACGCGTTACTCTGGCCGGCTGGGTTGCCCGCCGCCGCGACCACGGAGGGGTCGCCTTCGTCGACCTGCGGGACGCCACGGGCGTGTCCCAGGTGGTCATCCGGGACGAAGCGGACTTCACGGCGCTGCGCAACGAGTTCGTGCTGCAGGTCTCCGGCGTCGTCGAGCGCCGCCCGGGGGGCAACGAGAACCCGGCCCTCGCCTCCGGAGAGATCGAGGTCATCGCAGAAGAGGTGACGGTTCTCAACAAGGCCGCAGCCCTTCCGTTCCAGGTGGACGAGCACGTGGAGGTCGGCGAGGAAGCGCGCCTGAAGCACCGCTACCTCGACCTGCGCCGCCCGAACATGGCACACAACATCCGTCTGCGCAGCAAGGTCAACAAGGCCGCGCGCGAGGTCCTCGAGGCCGAGGACTACGTCGAGATCGAGACACCCACGCTGACGCTCTCCACACCGGGCGGCGCGCGTGACTTCATCGTCCCCTCCCGCCTCTCCCCGGGCAACTGGTACGGCCTGCCGCAGAGCCCGCAGCTCTTCAAGCAGCTCCTCATGGTCGGCGGGTTCGAGAAGTACTACCAGATCGCCCGCTGCTACCGCGACGAGGACTTCCGCGCAGACCGCCAGCCGGAGTTCACGCAGCTCGATATCGAGGCCAGCTTCGTGGAGCAGGACGACGTCATCGCCCTCGCCGAGCGCATTCTCGCGAACGTGTGGAAGACGATCGGCGTCGAGGTCCAGACCCCCTTCCCGCGGATGACCTACGCGGACGCCATGGAGAAGTACGGGTCGGACAAGCCGGACGTGCGCTTCGGCCTCGAGCTGACGAACATGACGGAGTACTTCAAGGACACGACCTTCCGCGTGTTCCAGGCCGAGTACACGGGCGCCGTCGTCATGCCCGGCGGCGCCTCCCAGGCCCGTCGCGCGCTCGACGCCTGGCAGGAGTGGGCCAAGCAGCGCGGAGCCAAGGGCCTCGCGTACGTCCTCATCCAGGAGGACGGCGAGCTGACCGGCCCCGTCGCCAAGAACCTCTCCGAGACGGAGAAGGCCGGCCTCGCCGAGTTCGTCGGCGCCAAGCCGGGGGACTGCGTCTTCTTCGCCGCCGGCGAGTCGGATGCCGCTCGTGAGCTGCTCGGCGCCGCCCGCGTCGAGATCGCCCACCGCACCGGCCTCATCACGGAGGGCGAGTACGCCTTCCTCTGGGTCGTCGACTTCCCGATGTTCGAGTCAGCAGCGGCTGCCACAGCGGCCGGCGACGTCGCTGTGGGCGCGGGCGCCTGGACGGCCCTGCACCACGCCTTCACCTCCCCGAAGCCCGAGATCCAGGCCACGTTCCACGAGAACCCGGGCGAGGCGCTCGCCCAGGCCTACGACATCGTCTGCAACGGCAGCGAGATCGGCGGCGGCTCCATCCGCATCCACGACCGCGAGCTCCAGGAGCGGGTCTTCGAGGTCATGGGGCTCACGGAGGAGGAGCAGCAGCAGAACTTCGGGTTCCTCCTCGAGGGCTTCAAGTACGGCGCACCGCCCCACGGCGGCATCGCCTTCGGCTGGGACCGCATCATGGCGATCCTCACCGGCTCGGACTCGATCCGCGACGTCATCGCCTTCCCGAAGGCCGGCGCTTTCGACCCGCTGACGGGCGCTCCGGCGGCCATCACCCCGCAGCAGCGCAAGGAGGCTGGCGTGGACTTCAAGGCTGAGGCCAAGCAGCCGGTGACGAAGGACTAGTCTTCCCGACGTGACTGACGACCTCTTCTCGAGCAGCGAGGGAGCGCCCGGAGCGAAAGCCCCGGCGCCCCTCGCTGTTCGCATGCGCCCTCGGTCCGCTGAGGAGGTCGTGGGCCAGCAGGCGCTCCTCAAGCCGGGCTCTGCCCTGCGCCGCCTCATGGAGGGGGGAGACGCCCGCAGCGCGACCTCCGTCATTCTCTACGGGCCTCCGGGGACGGGCAAGACCACCCTCGCGCACGTCATCGCGCGGGCTCCCGGACGCAAGTTCATCGAGCTCTCGGCGATCACCGCCGGGGTCAAAGACGTGCGGCTCGTCATGGAGCAGGCGCTCACCGACCGGGACCTCAACGGCCTCCGCACGGTGCTCTTCCTCGACGAGATCCACCGGTTCTCCAAGGCTCAGCAGGACGCGCTGCTCCCCGGCGTCGAGAACGGCTGGGTCACCCTTGTCGCGGCGACGACGGAGAACCCCTCCTTCTCCGTCATCGCCCCGCTGCTCTCTCGCTCCCTGCTCCTGACCCTCGCGCCCCTCCAGCCGGAGGACATCGCTCGGCTCGTCGACCGCGCTCTCTCTGACGAGCGGGGCTACTCCGGCGAGATGTCCATGGGGGACGAAGCCCGCACCACCCTTGTGGCCCTCAGCGGAAACGACGCGCGCCGGGCGCTGACGGCTCTCGAGGCCGCCGCCCAGGGAGCGATGGCGTCGGGCCGCACGGAGATCACGGCAGAGGACGTGGAGCAGGCGCTCCAGAAGGCCCTCGTCCGCTACGACAAGAACGGCGACCAGCACTACGACGTCGTGAGCGCCTTCATCAAGTCCATGCGCGGCTCGGACCCCGACGCGGCTCTGCACTATCTCGCCCGCATGATCGAGGCGGGGGAGGATCCGCGCTTCATTGCCCGCCGGGTGGTCATCGCGGCGAGCGAGGACGTGGGCATGGCGGACCCCTCGGCGCTCACGACGGCGATGTCGGCCGCCCAGGCGGTCCAGCTCATCGGCATGCCGGAGGCCAGGATCATGCTCGCGCAGGCGGTGGTGCACATCGCCACAGCCCCCAAGTCCAACCGCTCGTACATGGGACTGGAGAAGGCCATGGCGGATGTGCGCGCGGGCCGGATGTCCCCGGTGCCGCCGCACCTGCGGGACGCCCACTATCCCGGGGCGAAGGGGCTGGGGCACGGAAGGGGATACGTCTACCCCCATGACCTGCCCAGCTCGGTCGCCCGGCAGCAGTACCTTCCTGACGCCCTGGCGGAGGCCGTGTACTACGAGCCCGGGCAGACGGGGGCCGAGAGGGACATCGCGGCGCGCCTCGCCCGGATTCGCCAGCTTCAGCGCCCTGCCGCGCCTGGTGCGGTAGACTAGATCCCACGACTGGCAAGCTCTTGCTTTCGCGCGCTCTGCGCGCTGACGACAGGGTTGCAGTGACAGGCCGACGGCAGGCCTCAGCTCTCCACCGCACACGTGCTCTTGCTCTGTGCGCTGGAGGCCAGTGAAATGACATGCCGTTAGTAGAAGAGGATTACGTGGCTAACAACACACGTGCCCGCCGTAAGGTGCGCCAGTCGCGCGCCCTTGGCATTGCTCTGACCCCCAAGGCCGAGCGCTACATGGAGCGTCGCCCGTACGGCCCCGGCCAGCACGGACGCGCCCGCAAGAAGCAGGACAGCGACTACGCAGTGCGTCTTCGCGAAAAGCAGCGTCTCCGCGCTCAGTACGGCATCCGTGAAGCACAGATGACCCGTGCGTTCGAAGAGGCACGCCGCACCACCGGCCTGACCGGTGAGAACCTCGTCGAGCTCCTCGAGATGCGTCTTGACGCCCTCGTGCTCCGTGCAGGCTTTGCCCGCACGATCGCTCAGGCTCGTCAGCTGGTTGTCCACCGTCACATCCTCGTTGACGGCGCACGCGTGGACCGCCCGTCGTTCCGCGTTGCACCGGGTCAGCTGATCCACGTGCACGAGCGCAGCGAGAAGTTCGAGCCGTTCCAGCTGGCAGCATCCGGTGCACACCGCGATGTCCTCCCGGCTGTGCCCGGCTACCTTGACGTCTCCCTGGAGAAGCTGCAGGCACGCCTCGTGCGCCGCCCGAAGCGCTCCGAGGTCCCGGTTCAGTGCGAAGAGAACCTGGTCGTCGAATTCTACGCTCGCTGATCACACAGCGAACGTGACCTTTGTGGCGGCTCGCCGACTGCTTGTGCAGTCGGCGGGCCGCCACGGTCATGTGGTGACCCATTCGCCGCATGACCTTGGTAGATTGTGTAAGCATGTTGAGGCGTGAGGGCCGACCTGGGCTCTCACCACGGAAAGGGAACACACGGCGCATGAAAACTCAGGAGATCACCCAACGGTGGCTTGATTTCTTCGAAAAGAAGGGGCACACGGTCGTCCCCTCTGCATCCCTCGTCTCCGAAGACCCCTCGATCATGTTCACGATCGCCGGGATGGTTCCCTTCATTCCGTACTTCCTCGGGCAGCAGAAGGCCCCGTACTCCCGCGCGACGAGCATCCAGAAGTGCATCCGCACCCTGGACATCGACGAGGTCGGCAAGACCGCCCGCCACGGCACCTTCTTCCAGATGGCCGGCAACTTCTCCTTCGGCGACTACTTCAAAGAGAGCGCCATTCCCTTCGCATGGGAGCTCCTCACGAGCCCGCTTGAGAAGGGCGGCTTCGGCCTGGATCCGGAACGCCTCTGGGTGACGATCTACGAGACCGACGACGAGTCCTTCGACATCTGGACCAAGACCGTCGGATTCCCTGCCGAGCGCATCCAGCGCATGGGCATGAAGGACAACTACTGGTCTGCAGGCCAGCCCGGCGGCCCCGCAGGCCCCGACTCTGAGATCTTCTACGACCGCGGCCCCCAGTACGGCGCCGACGGCGGCCCCGCTGCCGACGACAACCGGTACATCGAGATCTGGAACCTCGTCTTCATGCAGTACGAGCGCGGCGAGGGCATCGGCAAGGACGACTTCGAGATCCTCGGCGAGCTGCCGACGAAGAACATCGACACCGGCCTGGGCGTCGAGCGACTGGCCATGATCCTCCAGGGCGTGGAGAACTTCTACGAGACGGACCAGGTCCGCGCCGTCCTCGACCGCGCCGCCGCTCTGGCCGGCAAGGAGTACGCCGGCACCGAGGATCCCTCCGATCCGCGCAACGCCGACGACGTCCGCATGCGCGTCGTCTCGGACCACATTCGCTCCTCGCTCATGCTCATCGGCGACGGCGTGACCCCCTCCAACGAGGGCCGCGGCTACGTGCTGCGCCGCCTGCTCCGCCGCGCCATCCGCTCCATGCGCCTCCTTGGCGTCGAAGAGCCCTGCATCGGCGAGCTCATCGAGGTCTCCAAGGACGCGATGGGCGGCACGTACCCCAAGCTTGTGGCAGACTTCCCGCGCATCCAGCGCATTGCCGTGGCCGAGGAGAAGTCGTTCCTCCGTACGATCGCCTCGGGCACTGCCCGCCTCGAGGAGTTCGTCACCGCCTCCCGCGCCAAGGGCGAGAAGCTCTCGGGCGAAGAGGCCTTCGCACTCCACGACACGTACGGCTTCCCGATCGATCTCACCCTCGAGATGGCCGAGGAGTCCGGCGTGGCCGTCGACGAGGCAGGGTTCCGCTCCCTCATGAAGGAGCAGCGGGACCGCGCCAAGGCCGACTCGCGCGCCAAGAAGCTCGGCGGCGTGGACGTCACGGCGTACAACGCTCTCCGCGAGGCGGGGGAGACCTTCTTCACCGGCTACACGGAGCTGACCACGGAGTCCACCGTGCGGGGCATCCTCGCCGGCGGCCAGGCCGCCCTGAGCGCCCCGGCAGGCACCGAGGTGGAGATCGTCCTCGAGGAGACGCCGTTCTACGCCGAGGCCGGCGGCCAGGCCGCTGACACGGGCATCATCACGGGCGACGGCTTCGTCGTCGAGGTGACCGATGTCCAGCGCCCGGTCAAGGGCCTCTCCGTCCACAAGGCGATCGTTCGCGAGGGCGAGCTCTCCGCCGGGGCGCTGGCCACCGCGCAGGTCGATGTCGTCCGCCGCCGCGCGGGGGAGCAGGCGCACTCCGCCACGCACATCATCCACGCGGCCCTCCACCAGCTGCTCGGCGAGGAGGCGACGCAGCGCGGTTCCTTCAACAAGGCGGGCTACCTGCGCTTCGACTTCGCCTGGGCCCAGCAGCTCTCCGCAGAGACCCGATCGGAGATCGAGGACGTCGCCAACCAGGCGATCCTCGGCCACCACGACGTGCTCACCCGCGAGATGGGCCTCGAGGAGGCCAAGGCCCTCGGCGCGATGGCCCTCTTCGGCGAGAACTACGGGGAGACAGTGCGCGTCGTCGAGATCAACGGGGCATGGTCCCGCGAGCTCTGCGGCGGCACCCACGTGGGCAACTCCGCGCAGATCGGCTCCCTCACCCTGCTCGGCGAGCAGTCGGTCGGATCCGGCAACCGCCGTGTGGAAGCCTTCGTGGGCTACGAGGCGTTCAAGCACCAGGCTGCCGAGCGTGCTCTCATCCAGACGCTCTCCGAGCAGTTCAAGGCTCCGGCCGCCCAGCTGCCGGAGCGCATCTCCGCCACGATGGAGAAGCTCAAGGCCGCAGAGAAGGAGCTCGCGCGCTACCGCGCCCAGGCTCTTGCCCAGCGCGTGCCCGAGCTTGTGGCCGGGGCCCAGGACCTTGCCGGTCGCCGTGTGGTCCTGACGAACCTCGGAGAGATCGAGTCCGCCGACGCCCTCAAGCAGCTCGGCGCGCCGATTCGCGAAAAGCTCGGGGAGCGCCCCGGCGTCGTCGTGCTCATCGGCGTGGCCAACGGTCGCCCGGTGGTCTTCGCGATGACGAACGAGGCTGCCCGTGCCGAGGGCGTCAAGGCCGGCCAGCTGGTCAAGACCGCAACCGCTCAGCTCGGCGGAGGCGGCGGCGGCAAGGACGACGTCGCTCAGGGCGGCGGCCAGGACGTGACGAAGATCGACGACGCCCTGGCTGCGATCAAGTCCCAGCTGTCGAGCTGAACGGACGCGCGTGAGCGAGCGGATTGGCGTGAGCCTCGGGGTCGACGTGGGCAAAGCCCGCGTCGGCCTCGCGGCCTCGGATCCTGACGGCATCATGGCCCAGCCCGTGAAGACCCTCTCCCGGGACGTGAAGAAGATGTCTGACATCCGCGTCATCGTCAAGGCGGCGGAGGAGCGCAGCGCCCGCAGGATTTTCGTCGGGCTGCCTCTCAGCCTCTCCGGCGGAGAGACCAGCTCCACTCAGGACGCCCGAGACTACGCGGACGAGCTTGCCTCGGCCGTGGCCCAGAGCGGCGCTGAGTGCGAGGTGTTCCTCGTGGACGAGAGGCTCACCACAGTCACAGCTCACCAGAAGCTGAGGGAGGCGGGCGTGAATTCCCGCGAGCATCGTAAAATAGTGGATCAAGTGGCCGCCGTTGCCATTCTGGACCATGCCCTCGACCAGCTCAGGGGTCGCGGATCCGCCGGGGTGGCGGTCTCTGCGACGCCTGCCCCATCGCCCCGTCAAGAAGGAGAGGAGACAGAGGGATGACATCTTCTTCTTCACACCAGCAGCACCGACCACAGGGGTCTGAAGCCAGACCGGCGTCCCCGGAGTCCTCCGCTGACACCCTGGGAGCCATGACCCCCCGCGAGCGCCTCCTTCACGTTCGGCAGAACAGGAAGCGCCGCCTCAGGCGCCGGGCAGTGGTCATCACCGCGACGCTGCTCGTCTTCGCCACCGTCGTCGCCCTCATCACCGTGGGTCTCCAGCGACTGCTCGGAATGTACGACACCCAGTCTTATCCCGGCCCGGGGGAGACGCCTGTGACTCTTGTCGTCAAACCGGGCATGGGCGCATCTGAGGTTTTCGCCGAGCTCAAGTCTCTGGACGTCATCGCCAGCGAGAAGAGCTTCAGCAGGTCTTTCAGCGAGCTGAGCGGCGGTGCGCAGATCCAGGCGGGCGAATACAAGCTCAAGACGAAAATGAAGAATGAGGACGTCGTCAAGGTCATCACCGGCAACGATCTCACCAAAGTCCTCTACGTTCCCATCGCGGGAAACATGCGCATCACTGAGGTGATGCAGCAGCTCTCCAAGTACACGCGCATCCCTCTGGAGCAGTTCCAGGATCTGGGCAAGCAGCCCCAGAAGTTCGGCATCAGCACCAAGGCCAAGAACCTGGAGGGCTACCTGGCCCCCGGGGAGTACCGCTTCCCCCTGGATGCCACGCCTGAGCAGATGATCCGCACCATGGTGGACAAGCAGAAGAAGATTCTCGCGGACGCGGGCGTCAAGGACGCCGACGCGCAGTACCTTCTGCTCACCAAGGCCTCGATTGTGGAGGCTGAGGGCAATCCGAAGAACTACGCGATCATCGCCGGCGCCCTGGAGAACCGCGTGGAGCGCCCCAATGAGGACACAGGCGGGTTCATCAACTCGGACGCCACAGTGACCTATGGTCTGGGCCAGCGCACCCTCCACCTGAGCGATGCCCAGAAGCGTGACAAGACCAATCCATACAACACCTATGCGAACAAGGGCCTGCCTGTCGGCCCCATCGGCTCTCCCGAGAAGGCCGCGATCGATGCGACGGTTCACCCGCAGAAGAATGACTACTACTACTGGGTGACGATCGACATCAAGACGGGCGAAACCCTCTACGCGAAGACCTATGCGGAGCACCAGGTCAACGAGCAGAAGTACCTGCAGTACTGCGCTGCCCACCCCAGCGCATGTCAGTAAGGGGACCCGTCATCGCAGTGCACGCAGGAGTCATCGGCGATCCGATCGCCCATTCGAAATCCCCCCAGCTCCATCTGACGGCATATCAGGCTCTCGGGCTGGACGGATCCCGGTATGAGCGGATCCGCATCCCCGCAGGGGACCTCTCTGAGGCGTGGAGACGAGGAGATTTCACGGGGTTCACCGGGCTCTCCGTGACTATGCCCCACAAGCAGGACGCGACGCGGATCGCCACTGATCTCAGCCCCCGGGTCCAGCTCTTGGGAGCGGCCAACACGCTCGTCTTCCGCGAAGGAGGGGTTTTCGCGGAGAATACCGACGTCGACGGCATCATCCAGGCTCTCCAGCTGGGACGGGACCAGAGCCCTGCTCTCGGCCGCGGCGGCCTGGACCGCCCTGCACAATCGGCCGCTCGTCTGAAGCGGGTCCTCATCATCGGCGGCGGGGGGACGGCTCTGGCCGCCCTGGCCGCCTGTCGCGAACTGGGCGTGAAGAAAGTCACCGTAGCGCTCCGCGCTCCCAGGAAGGCCTCCGACGGTCCGCTGTCGCTCTGCTCGGTGGCCCAGGCCCTTGGACTCAGCCTTGCTGTCATCCCCTTTGACGAGGTG
>JAGLBH010000001.1:15604-16714 GCA_018260285.1 Arthrobacter sp.
GGAGACGCTGCGGCGCGGCACGGGGGCTGTCATCTCGACTCTGCCTCCCCGAGCGGCAGACCCCTTTGCCGCAGAGTGGTCAGCGTCCGCCCGCCGCGAAGGCTCAGACGCAGAGGGCGCCGCTGCGGCCCCCTGTCTCCTGGACGTGGCCTACGACCCCTGGCCCTCTCGACTGGCCCATCAGTGGCCGGGCAGGGTGATCCACGGTCTGGAGATGCTGCTCTACCAGGCTGCTCGCCAGGTGGAGCTCTTCACGGGGGAGACCCTGAGCCAGACGATCGTGTCTCTGATGGCGGACGCCGTCGCCCTCCCGGCGCGCTGAGTCGGGACACGCGCGGTGAGACGCGCTTGCCGCGGCTCAGCGTGGTCATGAGAAGCTAGAACCATGGTGCGATGGTTAACAGCAGGAGAATCTCATGGCGAGGCGCTCGTCGGAATCCTTGAGGGATTCCCGGCGGGCATTGAGCTGACGACGGCCGAGATCCAAGAGGCGCTGGCGCGCCGGCGACTGGGCTACGGCCGGGGAGCCCGCATGAAATTCGAGCAGGACCAGGTCCGCATCCTCGGCGGCATGCGCCACGGGCTCAGCCAGGGCGGCCCCATCGCCATCGAGGTGGGCAACACGGAGTGGCCCAAGTGGAAAGACGTCATGAGCGCCGATCCCGTGGATCCCTCGCTCCTGGAGGGCCGCGCCCGCAACGCCCCCCTCACCCGCCCTCGCCCCGGGCACGCAGACTTCACCGGCATGCAGAAGTACGGATTCGACGAGGCTCGCCCTGTTCTTGAGCGGGCATCCGCCCGGGAGACCGCCACGCGTGTGGCTCTCGGCGCTGTGGCCTCCGCGTTCCTGGCGCAGCTGGGAATCGAGCTCGTCAGCCACACCGTCCAGATCAGGGACGTCGCTGTCCCCGACGACTCGGCTCTTCCGCGCAGAGCCGATGTCCAGGCCCTTGACACAGACCCCCTGCGCTGCTTCCACCCGGAGACGAGCGCGGCCATGGTCGCCGCCGTCGACGCAGCCCACAAGGACGGGGAGACCCTCGGGGGCGTCGTCGAGGTGCTCGCCTACGGTCTTCCGCCCGGACTCGGCTCCTATGTCCACTGGGACCG
>JAGLBH010000001.1:16724-31849 GCA_018260285.1 Arthrobacter sp.
CCCGCTTGGCAGCCGCTCTCATGGGCATCCAGGCCATCAAGGGCGTCGAGGTGGGGGACGGGTTCGCGACGGCGGCCCGGCCAGGATCGTCGGCCCATGACGAGATCCTCCCCGCAGAGGGAGAAGACGCCGTGACGCGCGCCTCCAACCGCGCCGGCGGGATCGAGGGCGGCATGTCCATCGGGGACGTCCTCCGCATCCGGGCGGCGATGAAGCCCATCGCCACGGTTCCGAAGGCTCTCACGACGATCGACACCTCCACGGGCGAGCCGGCGAAGGCCCATCATCAGCGCTCCGACGTCTGTGCGGTCCCCGCAGCGGGTGTCGTGGCAGAGGCGATGACCGCCCTCGTCCTCGCAGAGGCAGTTCTGGAGAAGTTCGGCGGCGACAGCGTTGCTGAGACCCGCCGCAACCTCGAGGCGTACACGGCGTCCATCCCGGACAGCCTGGCCTCTGTGCCGCGTGAGACTCGATGAGGCTGCCAGAGCGCATCGTTCTCATCGGCCCCATGGCGGCGGGCAAGTCCACGATCGGAGTGCGTCTTGCGCAGCGCCTTGACCGCCCTCACGTGGACACGGACCAGGAGTTCGAGCGCAGGCACGGGCCGATCTCCGCAGCCTTCGCCTCCATGGGAGAGTTCTCCTTCCGCGAGCTGGAGGCCAGAATCGTGGCGAAGACGCTCGCACACGGGGAGGCTGTCATCTCTCTCGGAGGAGGGGCTGTGCTCGACGCCGGGACGCAGCAGCTGCTGGCGGATGAGTGCGTGGTCTACCTTGAGACGGATGTCGAGACCGTCAAGCCCTTCATCCTCCGCGACCGGAAGCGCCCCCTTCTCGCAGCGGACCCCGTCCACGCGTGGGAGACCCTGTACAACCGACGACGCTCGACCTATGAGCGGCTCTCCACGATCACCGTTGACGTGGGCCACCGCTCCGCGCGCAGCCCCGAGCGAGTGGTGGACCGCATCTGCGAGCTCCTGACCGACGCACAGCACGACTGAGGAACACACGATGAGCGAAGAACTGACACATTCCACGAACGAGCCCTGGAGCATCCGCGTCGGCGCCGACGGGCGGGACGAGTACGAGGTCGTCGTCGGGCACGGCCTGCTGGGGCGCCTCAAGGGCCTGCTCGGCGAGAGGGTCAACAAGGTCCTCGTGATCCACCCGCGCGCGCTGCGGACCACGGGCGACGCCGTTCGCGAGGATCTCGCGGCCCAGGGCTTCGAGGCCCTCACCGCCGAGATTCCCGACGCCGAGGAGGCCAAGCACCTTCAGGTCGCCGGCTTCTGCTGGCAGGTTCTCGGCCAGAACGACTTCACGCGGAGCGACGCCATCGTCTCCGTCGGCGGAGGGGCCGTGACGGACGTCGCCGGATTCGTCGCCTCCACCTGGCTGCGAGGAGTAAAGGTGGTGCACATTCCCACGAGCGTTCTGGGGATGGTGGACGCCGCCGTCGGAGGCAAGACGGGGATCAACACGGCTGAGGGCAAGAACCTCGTCGGCACCTTCTACCCGCCGGCGGGGGTCCTCGCGGACCTGGACGCGCTGGCCACCCTGCCCAAGAACGAGGTGGTCAACGGCCTCGCCGAGGTCATCAAGTGCGGGTTCATCCGGGACGAGCGGATTCTCGAGCTCATCGAGGCGCACCCGGAGCAGGCGGTGGACCCCTCGAGCGAGGTCTTCGCCGAGCTCGTCCGGCGCGCGATCGCCGTCAAGGCGGAGATCGTCTCGCAGGACTTCCGCGAGGCCGGCCTGCGCGAGCACCTCAACTACGGACACACCCTGGGGCACGCGATCGAGCACGCGGAGCGCTACTCCTGGCGCCACGGGGCGGCGGTGGCCGTGGGCATGGCCTTCGCGGCCGAGCTCGCCCGCTCCCTGGGCCGCCTGAGCGACGCCGACGCCGATCGCCACGTGAGCATTCTGCGCCTTGTCGGGCTGCCCACGACCTACCGGGGGGACCGCTGGCAGGCCCTCCTGGACGGCATGCGCCGGGACAAGAAGGCCCGCGGATCGATGCTCCGCTTCGTCCTTCTGAACTCCCAGGGGTCGCCGGGCGTGCTGGACGTTCCGGACCCCTCCGTGCTGTTCGCCGCCTATCAGGAGATTGCGGAGTAAATTCCCCTCCCGGGTAGAATGGTGGAGGAGGCCCCGCTGACGCGAGCGGCCATGGCCAGATTTCGGTGCTTTCGGGCACCTGTTCATACAGTGAAAAGAGTGTATTTCGTGGCGACAACGAGCGATATCAAGAACGGCACCGTTCTCAAACTTGAAGGCAACCTCTGGAACGTCATCGAGTTCCAGCACGTGAAGCCGGGCAAGGGCGGGGCGTTCGTTCGCACCAAGCTCCGCAACATCCTCTCGGGCAAGGTCGTGGACAAGACGTTCAACGCCGGCGCCAAGATCGAGACCGCAACGGTTGACCGCCGCGACTACCAGTACCTGTACAAAGACGGCGAAGACTACGTGTTCATGGACACCACGGACTACGACCAGCTCACCGTCTCGGGCACCGTCGTCGGCGACGCCGCGAACTTCATGCTCGAGAACCAGATGGCGACCATCGCCATGAACGAGGGCGCCCCCCTCTACCTCGAGCTCCCCGCCTCCGTGGTCCTCGAGATCACGTACACCGAGCCGGGCCTGCAGGGCGACCGCTCGTCGGCCGGCACGAAGCCTGCCACGCTGGAGACGGGCTACGAGATCCAGGTTCCCCTCTTCGTGGAGCAGAACACCCGCGTCAAGGTCGACACCCGCACCGGCGACTACCTGGGGCGAGTCTCCGAGTGAGCTCATTCGTCACCACGCGCGGCAAGGCTCGCCGTCGCGCCGTTGACCTCCTCTTCGAGGCCGAGCAGAAGAACGTCGGCGTCGAAGAGGTCATGTCCGCGCGCGAGCAGTGGACTGATCAGACGATCAACCCCATGACTCGGCGCATCGTGCTCGGCGTCAACGAGCGGCTCGACGAGATCGACGAGCTCCTGACGACCTATTCACACGGATGGTCCCTCGAGCGCATGCCCAACGTGGACCGCGCGATTCTTCGCGTGGGCGTCTGGGAGGTGCTTTACGGCTCCAGCGAGGACGTCCCCGAGGGCGTCGCCGTCAAGGAGGCGACGGACATCGCCAAGGAGATCTCCACCGATGAGTCTCCGCAGTTCGTCAACGGCCTTCTCGGGCGGATTCAGAAGCTCAAGCCGAGCCTCGTCCGCGCTCCCGAAGCAGACTAGAGTTCTCCGTCACAGCGCGCCGCGTGTCCCTGTTCATCGCAGGGATGCCCGGCGCGCTGTCATGCTATGTTCATAAGAGCCGTCCCTCCTGGGACGCCAATGCCAGACCCCTTTAATGACCGTCCAGAGAGGCGGGGAAGGACGTGGCCCCTATGGGTGAAGCGCCCCTAGACCACCATCAGACCAAGACTCCGGCAGAGTCCGGACGAGGCCGACAGGTCCTCTCCTCCGAGGAGATCGACCGCGCGGTGACGCGCATGGCCTTCGAGATCATCGAGGCGAACAAGGGAACGGACGACCTGGTCCTTCTCGGCATCGCCTCCCGCGGGTATCCGTTGGCCCAGCGCCTGGCCCGCCGCATCGCAGCCGCCTCAGACCTCTCCGACCCCGAGTCTTTCGTGGGCCAGCTGGACGTCACCATGTTCCGGGACGACCTCGTCTCCTCCGGCTTCCGCGCGCCTCAGCCGACCTTCGTCCCCGAGGGCGGCGTGGACGGCAAGACAGTAGTGCTCGTGGATGACGTTCTCTACTCCGGCCGGACGATCCGCGCCGCCCTGGACGCTCTCGTGGAGCTCGGACGGCCTGCGCGCGTGCGCCTCGCGGTGCTCGTCGACCGCGGCCACCGCGAACTGCCCATCCGCGCGGACCACGTGGGCCGCAACCTCCCCTCGTCGTCGCAGGAGCGCGTTACGGTGCGCCTGAGCGAGATCGACGGAGAGGACCAGAACTTCGTCGAGATCGTCGGGCGCGACGCCGCCCCCGCTGCAAGGGAGGACCAGCGATGAGGCATCTGCTCTCAGCCCGGGACCTCAGCCTGGAGTCGGCCGTCTCGCTCCTGGACACCGGCGAGTCCATGGCTCAGGTTCAGATGCGGGACGTCAAGAAGATCCCCGCCCTGCGCGGCCGCACGGTGGTCAACCTCTTCTTCGAGGACTCCACCCGAACGCGCGTCTCCTTCGAGGCCGCTGCCAAGCGCCTCTCCGCAGACGTCATCAACTTCGCCGCGAAGGGCAGCTCCGTCTCCAAGGGCGAGTCCCTCAAGGACACGGTCCAGACGCTCGAGGCCATCGGCGCGGACGTCATCGTCATGCGCCACCCCAGCTCTGGCGCGGCCAAGACCCTGGCCGACTCGGGCTGGACCCAGGCCCACGTGGTCAACGCCGGGGACGGAACGCACGAGCACCCGACCCAGGCGCTCCTCGACGCGTTCACGATGCGCCAGTTCAAGGCGCAGCGGGACGGCGTCTCGCCCCTCGGCACGGACCTCACGGGACTCCGGGTCGTCATCGTCGGCGACGTGCTCCACTCTCGCGTGGTTCGCTCCAACGTGTGGCTGCTCCATACGCTCGGCGCCCATGTGACCCTCGTGGCTCCTCCGACCCTCGTGCCCGTCGGCGTGGGCGCGTGGCCCTGCGAGGTGGACTACGATCTCGACCGGGCGCTGGCCGCCCAGCCGGACGTGGTCATGATGCTCCGCATCCAGGCCGAGCGCATGAACTCTGCCTATTTCCCCTCGGCAGGGGAGTACTCGTCCCGCTGGGGCCTCGACGAAGACCGCTTCCGGCGTCTCATCGTAGGCCGCGGGGACGAGGTCATCATCATGCACCCGGGCCCGATGAACCGGGGCCTGGAGATCAGCGCACTCGCTGCGGACTCGCCCCAGTCCCGCATTCTCAACCAGGTTGCCAACGGCGTCTCCATGCGCATGGCCGCTCTCTACCACGTGGCCACGGACGTCACGGAAGCCCCCCGAAAGGAGCTCGCATGAGCCAGGAGACCCCCGCCCCCCTCGCATCGCAGTTCGGGCCGGCCTCCGGCGTCGTCCTCATCCGCCAGGCGCGGATTCTGGGCGGCGAGCCACAGGACATTCTCATCAGGGACGGCTTTGTCGCGGAGATCGCTCCCGCGGGCACGCTGACGGCGGACGCCGAGGCGACGGTCGTCGAGGGCGAGGGCCTGGTGGCTCTCCCCGGCTTCGTCGACCTCCATGTTCACCTGCGCGAGCCGGGCAGGGAAGACGCCGAGACCGTCCTCACGGGAACCCAGTCGGCGGCGAAGGGCGGCTTCACCGCGGTCTTCGCCATGGCGAACTCCACTCCGGTGGCGGACTCGGCCGGCGTCGTGGAGCAGGTCTACACGGCCGCCCGCAACGCAGGCTGGGCTGAAGTCCGCCCCGTCGGCGCGGTGACCCGCGGCCTCAAGGGCGAGCAGCTCGCCGACCTCGGGGCCATGGCCGACTCGCAGGCCCAGGTGCGGATGTTCTCCGACGACGGCATGTGCGTGCACGACGCCGCGATCATGCGCCGCGCGCTCGAGTACGTCAAGGCCTTCGGCGGGTTCATCGCGCAGCACGCGCAGGAGCCGCGCCTCACGGAGGGCGCCCAGATGAACGAGGGCGAGATGTCCGCGATCCTGGGGCTCGCCGGCTGGCCTGCGGTGGCCGAGGAGTCGATCATCGCCCGCGATGTGCTCCTCACCGACCACGTCAAGTCCCGCCTCCATGTCTGCCACGTCTCGACGGCGGGCTCCGTCGAGGTCATCCGCTGGGCCAAGTCCCGGGGGATCAGCGTCACGGCAGAGGTTACGCCCCACCACCTCCTCCTGACGGACGAGCGGGTCGAGTCCTTCAACCCGGTCTTCAAGGTCAACCCCCCGCTGCGCACGCAGGCGGACGTGGACGCCCTGCGCCAGGCTGTGGCCGAGGGCATCATCGACGTCATCGGCACGGACCACGCCCCGCACCCGGACAGCACGAAGTCCTGCGAGTGGCTCCAGGCAGCCATGGGCATGACGGGCCTTGAGACCGCGCTGAGCGTGGTCGTGACGACCCTCGTCAAGCCGGGCATCATCGGCTGGGACCGCGTGGCGGAGATCATGTCCACCGTTCCGGCCCGCATCGGCGGCCTCGCGGACCAGGGCCAGGAGATCGCTGTCGGAAACGCCGCGAACATCACCCTCGTGGACCCAGACGCCCGCCGCGTCGTGGATGCCGCCGCCATGGCGACCAAGGGACGCAACTCGCCGTTCCACGGGATGGAGCTCGAGGGCGCAGTGGTCGCGACGATCTTCCACGGACACCCCACGGTTCTCAACGGCGAGCTGGCCACACCGCACCCGCGGGCCGGGGCATAGCCCTCCATGAGCCCGGAAGAGACCCAAGCAGTTCTCATCGCGCTGTTCTGCGTCACTGCGGTGGTGCTCCTCATCCTGCTGGCCTTCCGCCGGCGGATGCGGCAGACCTCCCAGCTCGCGGACACCAACCGCGTCCCCGCCGAGATGCCCATCCCCTTCCTCGGCGTGGAGGGGGAGTACATCTCGACGACGTACGCCGACCGACCCCTCGAGCGAGTCACCGAGTTCGGGCTGGGCTTCAAGTCCCTCGGGGCCCTGGACGTCCACCCGCAGGGGCTCGTCCTCGTCCGCGCCCACGACTCGGACATCTTCATTCCCTCTCGGGACATCGTCAGCGTGGATCGCGAAAGCGGAATGATCGGCAAGTTCGTCGAGAAGAAGGGCCTGGTCACGGTGACCTGGCTGCTCGGCGACCACCGCGTGACCTCAGGCTTCAGGGCCCGCTACGCAGCGGACACCCAGCGGCTCGTCGAGGCGTCGCGCGACTTCTACCCCCACATTGTTCACTACCGCGAGCCCGCATCGAGCGGTGCCGCCCAGCGTCAGGAGATTGACGACCATGAGTAACACTGAGCAGACCGCCCCCCGCGCGGCCAAGGACACGGTGGCGCTTCTCGTCCTCGAGGACGGCACCGTCTGCCGCGGCCGCCGCTACGGAGCCTCCGGCCAGACTCTCGGCGAGATCGTCTTCTCCACCGGCATGACCGGCTACCAGGAGACGCTCACGGACCCCTCGTACGCCCAGCAGATCGTCGTGCAGACTTTCCCGCACATCGGCAACACGGGCGTCAACGACGACGACGCCGAGTCGCGCCGCATCTGGGTGTCCGGCTATGTGGTGCGCGACCCTGCGCGCCGCCCCTCCAACTGGCGCAGCCAGCGCACGCTCGACGAGGAGCTCACGGCGGACGGCATTGTGGGCATCAGCGGCGTGGACACGCGCGCCATCACCCGTCACCTCCGCGAGCACGCCACGATGCGCGCCGGCATCTTCTCCGGCGAGGCGGCCCAGAAGCCCGAGAGCGAGCTGCTGGAGATCGTCCGCAGTGCCCCCTCGATGTCCGGCGCCAAGCTGGCAGAGAGCGTCACGGCTGAGCAGGCCTACGTCGTCGAGCCCAAGGACCACGGGTTCGAGGGAGAGCCCAAGTTCACGATCGCTGCCATTGACCTGGGCCTCAAGGCGATGACGCCCGTGCGCTTCGCCGAGCGCGGAGTCCGCGTGCACGTCCTGCCCGCCACGAGCACGTTCGAGGACGTTATGGCGGTGAACCCGGACGGGTTCTTCATGTCCAACGGCCCGGGCGACCCCGAGACGGCCTCCGAACAGGTGGCCCTGCTGCGCCGGGTGCTCGACGCCGGCCTGCCGTACTTCGGCATCTGCTTCGGCAACCAGATCCTCGGTCGCGCCCTCGGCTTCGGCACGTACAAGCTGCCCTACGGCCACCGCGGCATCAACCAGCCGGTCATGGACCTTACGACCGGCAAGGTGGAGATCACTGCCCAGAACCACGGCTTCGCCGTCGACGCTCCCAAGGGCGAGCCGACGCAGGCCCCCCAGGGCGCGTACGGGCGGGTCCGCGTCTCCCACGTGAGCCTCAACGACGACGTGGTGGAGGGGCTCGAGTGCCTCGACATCCCCGCGTTCTCGGTCCAGTACCACCCGGAGGCAGCGGCGGGCCCCCACGACGCCGCCTACCTCTTCGACCGTTTCCTCGACCTCATGGATGCCGCGAACGCCGGCTCCGCAGCGAACCAGAAGGTGAAGTAATGCCGAAGCGCCAGGATCTGACATCCGTCCTCGTCATCGGGTCCGGCCCGATCGTCATCGGGCAGGCGGCCGAGTTCGACTACTCGGGAACGCAGGCTCTTCGCGTGCTCAAGGAGGAGGGCCTGCGGGTCATCCTCGTGAACTCCAACCCGGCCACGATCATGACCGACCCCGAGCTGGCCGACGCCACCTACGTCGAGCCGATCACCCCTGAGGTCGTCGCGAAGATCGTCGAGAAGGAGCGCCCCGACGCAATTCTCCCGACCCTCGGCGGGCAGACGGCCCTCAACACCGCGATCGCCCTCGACAAGAACGGCACGCTGGAGAAGTTCGGTGTGGAGCTCATCGGCGCGAACATCGCCGCCATCGAGCTCGGCGAGGACCGAGAGAAGTTCAAGGGCGTCGTCGAGCGCGCGGGCGCCGAGTCCGCACGCTCCGAGATTGTCCACTCGCTCGAGGAGGCCTACGCGGCCGCCGAGCGCCTGAGCTACCCGGTCGTCGTGCGCCCCTCCTTCACGATGGGCGGCCTCGGCTCCGGCATGGCCTACACCAAAGAGGACCTCACCCGCATCGCCGGCGCCGGCATCCAGTACAGCCCCACGAGCGAAGTGCTCCTCGAGGAGTCCATCCTCGGCTGGAAGGAGTACGAGCTGGAGATGATGCGCGACAAGAACGACAACGTCGTGGTCATCTGCTCGATTGAGAACTTCGACCCGGTGGGCGTCCACACGGGCGACTCCATCACGGTGGCGCCCGCGCTCACCCTGACGGATCGCGAGTACCAGCGGCTGCGCGACATCTCCATCAACGTCATCCGCGAGGTCGGCGTGGACACGGGCGGCTGCAACATCCAGTTCGCGATCGACCCGAAGACGGGCCGCGTCGTCGTCATCGAGATGAACCCGCGCGTCTCCCGCTCATCCGCCCTGGCCTCCAAGGCGACGGGCTTCGCGATCGCGAAGATCGCGACGAAGCTCTCTCTCGGGTACACGCTCGACGAGATCCCCAACGACATCACGAAGAAGACGCCGGCGAGCTTCGAGCCGACGCTCGACTACGTGGTGGTCAAGGTCCCGCGCTTCGCCTTCGAGAAGTTCCCGGCGGCGGACGACACCCTGACGACGACGATGAAGTCCGTCGGCGAAGCCATGGCGATCGGCCGCAACTTCACCGAGGCCCTCCAGAAGGCGATGCGCTCGCTCGAGCAGAAGGGCTCGGAGTTCGAGTACACGCCGGTCTCCGCCGACGAGCTCCCGGAGCTCGTCAAGAAAGCCGCTCGCCCCACGACGGGCCGCATCCAGCAGGTCGTCACCGCGATCGCCTCGGGCGCCACGGTGGAGGAGGTCCACGAGTCCACGGGCATCGATCCCTGGTTCCTCGACCAGATCCTCCTCCTCACCGAGGTGGCCCAGGAGATCCGCGAGGCCGACGCCCTCACCGAGGACGTGCTCCGCCACGCGAAGCGACACGGCTTCTCCGACGCCCAGATCGGCGCGCTGGCCCACAAGCCGGAGGCCGTTGTGCGCGGCATCCGCCAGGCCCTCGGCGTGCGCCCCGTCTTCAAGACGGTGGACACGTGCGCGGCCGAGTTCCCGGCCTTCACCCCGTACCACTACAGCGCGTACGACTCCGAGGACGAGGTGGCCCAGCACGAGAAGGAGTCCATCATCATCCTGGGCTCCGGCCCGAACCGGATCGGCCAGGGCATCGAGTTCGACTACTCGTGCGTCCACGCGACGATGGCCCTCCGCGACGCCGGGTACGAGACCGTCATGGTCAACTGCAACCCGGAGACCGTCTCGACGGACTACGACATCTCCACGCGCCTCTACTTCGAGCCGCTGACCCTCGAGGACGTCCTTGAGGTCATCGAGGCAGAGCGCCGCACGGGCGGCGTCAAGGGCGTGTACGTCCAGCTCGGCGGCCAGACCCCGCTCAAGCTCGCCTCTGAGCTGCGCGACGCCGGCGTGCCGATCCTCGGCACGAGCCCGGACGCGATCGACCTCGCCGAGCACCGCGGCGAGTTCTCCCGCGTGCTGGACAACGCCGGGCTCATCTCCCCGAAGAACGGCACGGCCTTCTCCTTCGAGCAGGCCAAGAAGATCGCCGACGAGATCGGCTACCCCGTGCTCGTCCGCCCGTCCTACGTGCTCGGCGGCCGCGGCATGGAGATCGTCTACGACGAGCCGAACCTGGCCCGCTACATCGAGAACGCCACCGAGATCACGCCGGACCACCCGGTGCTCATCGACCGCTTCCTCGAGGACGCGGTGGAGATCGACGTCGACGCGCTCTTCGACGGGACCGACATCTACATCGGCGGCATCATGGAGCACATCGAGGAGGCCGGCATTCACTCCGGCGACTCGGCGTGCGTGCTGCCTCCGATCACGCTCAGCTCGGACGTGCTCAAGCGGGTAGCCGAGGCCACCGAGCAGATTGCCCGTGGCGTGGGGGTGCGCGGCCTCATCAACATCCAGTTCGCGCTCGCCTCGAACGTGCTCTACGTCCTGGAGGCGAACCCGCGCGCCTCCCGCACGGTCCCGTTCGTCTCCAAGGCCACGGGCGTGCAGCTCGCCAAGGCGGCTGCGCTCATCGGCGTGGGGGAGACCATCCCCTCGCTCCGCGAGAAGGGCTTCCTCCTCAAGCACACCGACGGCGCCACGCTGCCTCCGGGCGCTGCCGTCTCCGTCAAGGAGGCCGTCATGCCGTTCAGCCGCTTCCGCACGCCGGAGGGCACCGTGGTTGACTCCCTCCTCGGCCCGGAGATGCGCTCCACGGGCGAGGTCATGGGCATCGACAACTTCTTCGACACCGCCTTTGCCAAGTCCCAGGCCGCCGCGAGCAACCCGCTCCCGCAGAAGGGGCAGGTCTTCGTCTCGGTGGCCAACCGCGACAAGCGCGCCATCATCATGCCGGTGCGCAAGCTTGTGGACCTCGGCTTCGAGATCGTCTCCACGGGCGGCACGGCGGATGTGCTCCGGCGCAACGGCGTCTCGGCCACCGTCGTCGCGAAGATGGCGGAGAAGGAGGGCGACACGACCGTGATCGACCTCATCAACGACGGCACCGTGACGATGGTCGTCAACACGCCGTCCGGCGGGTCCGCTCGGGGCGACGGCTACGAGATCCGAGCCGCTGCCACCTCCTACGGCGTGCCGATCATGACGACGACGGCCGAGCTCGTGGCCGCCGTCCAGGCCATCGAGGCCGAGCGGACGTTCGAGTGGAGCGTCAAGAGCCTTCAGGAGCACGCGGTCACCCTGGCCGAGGCCACCGAGAAGGCCCGCCTCGCCGCTGAGGACGCCGCGCAGAAGGCCTCCGCATGAGCTTTCGGGAGCGTCTCGCAGAGGCGGTGGCCCAGCGCGGCCGCCTCTGCGTGGGGATCGATCCGCACGCCTCTCTCCTTGAGGCGTGGGGCCTGACCGACGACGCCGCAGGCCTGCGTGTCTTCTCCCGCCGCGTGGTGGAGGAGCTCGGTACGGAGGCGGCTGTCTTCAAGCCGCAGGTGAGCTTCTACGAGCGCTTCGGCTCGGCGGGGTATGCGGTGCTCGAGGAGACGATCGCTGCGCTGCGCTCTGCCGGGGCGCTCGTGCTCGCGGACGCCAAGCGGGGGGACATCGGCACGACGATGGCCGCCTATGCGGATGCGTGGTTTGCCGAGGGCTCGCCCCTCGAGGCGGACGCCCTGACGGTTTCGCCGTACCTGGGCTTCGAGTCTCTGCGGCCTGCCCTGGACCTGGCCCGCGAGCGCGGCAAGGGCGTCTACATTCTGGGGCTGACCTCGAATCCTGAGGGCGCGAGCCTTCAGCACATCGGGGGAGAGGCCTCTGTGGCGAAGGCCGTCATCGACGCGGCTGCCGCGGAGAGCCGCACGGGTGGCCACGTGGGCCTCGTCATCGGGGCGACGACTGCTTCCGCGGCGGCGGATCTGGGCATCGATCTCTCCGCGGTGGAGGGCTCGTTCCTGACCCCAGGCCTGGGCGCACAGGGCGCCACGCCGGAGGACCTCAAGCGGTCCTTCGGGAACGACTACGCCAAGGTGCTCGCCACGAGCAGCCGGGACGTGCTCAAGCACGGCGTCCGCGAGGGCGGCATGCTGGAGCGCTTCCGGGAGGTCTCGGCCCAGCTCTGACCCGCTGCCACTGAGGCTGGCAGTCGGAGAGCCCGTTCAAGGAGGAGCTTGAACGGGCTCTTCTGCGTCTGGGTGCGGAGTATTCCGTGTGCCTTCGCAGGGGGCAACGGACGGGGTTCTCCTGTGGATTCTCTCGGCGTGCCTCCTGGCGGGGGTCATCTGCGGTATGGCCTCGCTGCCTTATCGGGATTCTGCGGGAAGGCTTCCGCTGCCTGTCATGCTCGCGCTGAGAAAACTGCGGGCCCAGGGCGCAGCGTCACTGCTTGTTTTTGTCGCGGTCTTCTCGGCGGTTTCCCTTCCTCTGAGCAATGGGATCTATCTCGCAACAGGGGAAACGCGAGAGTCTCTCCGGGCGGTCTCTCCCGTCCCGACGGGTCATGTGGTGCTCGGACAGAACTTTGTCCATTCAGGGGGGATCTCCCCGACGATTCTGAGCTCTTTTGAGGAATACACGGGCTTGAAGGACCCTGTCTGGGTGCGTCAGGCTCTCATGTCCACGAGGGAGCTCCTGCAAGGGCTGCCCCTCGCCGTGGACTCGGCAGAGGACGTGGAGACGATCATCGGCCGCCCCCTGACGAAAGAACAGAGGGCAGCCTTCGAGACAGGGGGCCTGCTGGTCGCTGATGGACCCACTAACAGTCTGGGCAACGGGGACATGCTCCCCACAGCCACCCCGTCCGGGAAGAACACGGGAGATCTCCGGGTCACTCTCCTCGATGGGGTCCCCGAGGGGTACCGATCCGGTTTGCTGGGGTACGTCTCAACAGCAGCCGCGAAGAAGGCCGGATGGACGCTCAACAACGGATACGCCATCTATACGAACGTTCACGGGCCTGCTCTGGAATCCGCGGTCAGAGCACCTGAGGAGAAGAGTTTCGACAGGTCTGCGGTAGAGGTCTATCGGGAGGTCCGGCCCCAGCAGCTTCCGCTCTCTATGAGAGTCATGAACGGAGGAATGCTCGTTCTCGTTGCGCTGCTGGCCCTCCTCGTGTCACTTCGGCATGTCAGGGAGTCCCGTGCCTTTGCCAAGACGCTCGAGACCGTGGGGATGAAGTCTCGTGCGGCCAGCGGGGTCGTGCTCGTCATGATGGCTGTCAACGTACTGCTCCCGATAGTTCTGGGACACGCCGCCGCAGTCATCTTCAGCGTCATTGCCTTCAATTCGCTGCTCAATGACAAGCTTGGTGCCACTATCCCCTGGGATGACGTCTGGCTTTCCTTGGGGCTTGGGCTCCTTTTTGTCTCCGCCACGGTGGCGGTGACGATGAGCATCGCCTATCGGAAAGCAGGGCACTCCGCGAAGGTCCTCACCGAATGACCTGCCGTCATAGACTAGACGGCAGTCAACACGATCGAGGAGCTCATGACAGACCACAGCACAGCAGGCAGCATCACCGTTCTCGCCGGCCCCACCGCCGTCGGGAAGGGAACTGTCTCCACGTTTGTCCGCGAGAACTACCCGGAAGTCTCCCTGTCGGTCTCGGCGACGACGCGTGCGCCGCGCCCGGGGGAGGTCGACGGTGTGCATTATCACTTCCTCAGCCACGAGCAGTTCGACGAGCACATTGCGAACGGGGCGTTCCTCGAGTGGGCCACGGTCCACGGCGTGAACAAGTACGGCACGCTCAAGCACACCGTGGAGGAGGCGGCTGCTGCGGGCCAGAAGGTCCTCCTTGAGATCGACCTTCAGGGTGCGCGTCAGGTCCGCGAGGCTCTCCCGCAGGCGCATTTCGTGTTCTTGGCCCCGCCGTCGTGGGAGGAGCTCGTCAAGCGTCTCGTGGGGCGCGGCACGGAAAGCGAGGAAGAACAGCATCGACGGCTGGAAACCGCTAAACTGGAACTTGCTGCCGAGCCCGAGTTCGATCAGACGATCGTCAACGAGCACGTCGAGGCCGCAGCCAGTGAACTTGTCACCAGCATGGGAATCACGCCGCGCACCGCACACACGGGGGCGTAGCCGGTTCCCAGAACCACAGGCCCTGTCACCAGCGCCGCCAACCAGAAATGAGTGATTGCGTGAGCACTCCCGCCGATGGAATCATCTACCCGCCGATCGACGACCTCCTGAGCGTCGCCGACAGCAAGTACGGGCTCGTGATTCAGGGTGCCCGCCGCGCCCGCCAGATCAACGCCTACTACGCGCAGCTCCACGAGGGCCTGTTCGAGTACGTCGGACCGCTCGTCGAGACGCAGCTCAATGACAAGCCGCTCTCGATCGCGTTCCGCGAGCTCAACGAGGGCCTCCTCGAGGTCAAGCCGCTGAGCGATCAGGCCTAGTCAGTCCCCTCATGCCGCCGATGCCCCGCCTCAACCGCGCGGGCATCGGCGGTTTCTGCTCTCACGTGACGGAAGTGCCATGAAGATTGTCCTCGGAGTCGGCGGGGGAATCGCCGCCTACAAGTCCGCCCTGCTGCTGCGCCTGCTGACGGAGGCCGGGCACGACGTCCGCGTCATCCCCACGCGCGCTTCCCTCAACTTCGTGGGCGCCGCCACCTGGGAGGCCCTGAGCCACCATCCGGTCTCCACCGAGGTCTTCGAGAAGATCGACGAGGTGCAGCACGTGCGCCTCGGGCAGGAGGCTGACCTGGTGCTCGTCGCCCCCGCGACGGCTGACCTGCTGGCCCGCATCGCGAACGGCCGGGCGGATGACCTCCTGACGTCCACGATCCTGGCGACCCGCGCCCCCGTGGTGCTTGCTCCCGCCATGCACACGGAGATGTGGGAGAACGCCGCCACCGTGGCGAACGTGAGGCTGCTCCGCAAGCGCGGGGTCACCGTCATCGAGCCTGCGGTCGGCCGTCTCACGGGCGCCGACACGGGCCCTGGCCGCCTGCCGGACCCCGAGGTCATTCGCGACG
>JAGLBH010000200.1 GCA_018260285.1 Arthrobacter sp.
GCTTTCTCTCAGCTGAGCGGGAGCGGACCGGGGCCGAGCGGGGTCACACAGGGGTCACACAGAGGGGTGCGGCAGTGGGGTGGGATCAGAGAACGCCGCAGCTGTTGACGTTCGGCAGACCGGCGAACTGCCGGCCGAGGAAGATCATGACCCGGGGAACAGCGGCCGCGTAGCCGCCGAGGTGCGTGACGCCCACGGTGGTCTCCAGGGTCACGCGCGTGCCCTGGGCGCACCAGCGCTGCGCGAGGCCCTTGCCCACGGCATACGGAATGACGTCGTCAAGGACGCTGTGGGAGATGAGCACCGGGATCTTCGGAGCCCGGCCGAAGCCGATGCCCTGGGCGTCAAGCCGGGAGGCGAAGGGCTCGCTCATGGCGAGGGTGCTCATCGGCAGGCCGGAGGTCGTGAAGTTCTTCGTCGCGGCGAAAGCGGTGATCGGCATGGCGCCGACCGTGCACTGGGCGTTCGTCGCGGTGTAGGCCTTCAGGCCCGCAGCGTTGAGGTAGGCGCTCGGAGCGATCCCGCTGGCCTCGAGGAGGCCCTGGCTGCTGTACATGATGAACGCGGTGTAGAGGCTTCCGTCGATCTGCTTGATGACGGGCTTGAGCTCGGCGGGCACTGCGCCGGCGTAGGCGGCCTTGACGGGAAGCTCCGGCGAGTAGGTCGGCGCCAGCTCGGCAGCCGACGCCGATGCGCCGCCGCCCTGGGAGTAGCCGGCCAGGCCCACGGGGGTGGCCGCCGTCGTCCCGCCGATGCCTGCGTTGCGCGCGACGCGGGCCGCGTCCAGGACCGCGTGGCCCTGGTCGAGGCGGTTCATGTACGTGTGCGGGCCCTTCATGCCGAGGCCGATGTAGTCGGTGATGACCACGTTGTAGCCGGCGTCGAGCATGGCGGAGACGATGACGGACTCGTACTCCACGCCTTCGGTGCCCTGGTAGCTCGGGGCGCACTTGTTGGCCACGCCCTGCGTGCCGGGCGCGTAGGAGACGAGCGGGCGGGCGCCCTTGCCCGTCCACGGGGCGGCGGACTGGATGAACGTGCCGGTCACGGGGACCACCTGGCCGGCGGCGTTCGTCGTGGTGTACATCAGGCGGGTGGAGCTCTTGCCGAGCCGCACGAGCTTGGCCGGGCCCAGGTAGAAGGCCGAGGCCTCAGAGCGGATGAGCTGCCCTGCTTGGGCGGGGACCGCGGCAGGGGACTCGTAGAAGGGAGTGGGGGCGGCGTCGGGGTCCGCGGTCGCGAGGGAGGACGTCACGGGGGCCGGGGCCGGCGTCGTGGTGACAGCCTGGGCCGGGCCCGCGAGAGAGGCGGAGAGCAAGAGAGCAAGAGTCGCGGCGGCGGTCGTCGTCGACCCCCGGCGGAAGAAGGTGGAGAGCATGAGGGTCCTGTCTGAAAAAGGGATGAGGAGGCCATTCGCCAGGCCAGGAGATCACACCCAGATCAGACATCCACGCTTATCGTCTCAGACCTTCTGCCCGAATGCCCAGCGACGCACCCACGCGTGCATGGCGATGGCCGCCGCGGAGGCCGCGTTCATGGAGCGGGTGGAGCCGAACTGCTCGATCGAGAGCGTGGCCTCGGCCGCCGCGTGCACCTCCGGGGACAGCCCCGAGCCCTCCTGGCCGAAGACCAGCACGCAGCGCTCGGGCAGTTCGAACGTCTCGAGCGGCACGGAGTCCGGGAAGATGTCCACGCCGAGGATCGCGAGCCCCTCACCCTCGGCCCACGCCACGAAGGACGCCACGTCCGGGTGGTGGTGCACGTGCAGGTAGCGGTCCGTCACCATGGCGCCCCGCTTGTTCCAGCGGCGGCGGCCGATGATGTGCACCGCCGAGGCGTTGAAGGCGTTGGCCGTCCGCACCACCGTGCCGATGTTCAGGTCGTGCTGCCAGTTCTCGATGGCCACGTGGAAGGGGTGGCGGCGCGTGTCCAGGTCCGCCACGATCGCCTCGAGCCGCCAGTACCGGTACTGGTCCAGGACGTTCCGCCGGTCCCCGTGGGCCAGCAGCTCGGGGT
Organism: Arthrobacter sp.; assembly: GCA_018260285.1. Classification (GTDB taxonomy): domain Bacteria; phylum Actinomycetota; class Actinomycetes; order Actinomycetales; family Micrococcaceae; genus Falsarthrobacter. The sequence goes on from JAGLBH010000200.1 coordinate 2,017, forward strand.
CCCAGTGGTCGCCCTCGGGCAGCGGCCCCTCCCACGGGCCCACGCCGATGACGTGCTCGGGCTGGGCGGCCTCCGGCTGGCTCTGCTGCGTCTCGTCCATCCGTCCAGCGTATACACAGATCCATCATCTGGAAGTGAGGTCCGCTCCCGGCGCTCTCCGTGGAAGACTCGGCATCTATCGTCTTTACGCAAGGGAGCACAAGCGTGGCAGAGCAGGCCAGGCAGGACGCCGTCTACAGTCGCATCGTCGGAAACCCCGTCGAGGAGAGCCAGTTCAACGGGGGCACCGCCTTCACCCTGGAGCGGCGCGTGGCGCAGGAGCCGGAGTGGGTGTGGCAGATGCTCGCCACCCCCGACGGCGCCGGCCAGTGGTCGCCCTGCGTTCCCCTGAGCGGCATCGCCGGCGTCGGCCCCCTGGAGTTCCGCGAGAGCCCGGGCCAGAGCGCCGTCGAGGGAGCCGTCACCGTCTTCAAGCCCTTCGAGCGCCTGGACCATGCGTGGGGGGCCGAGCGCCTCTCGTGGCGGCTCTCCCCCGCGGACGGCTACACGGACCTCCGCCTGGTCCAGACCTGCTCCTCCGAGGCCGCAGTGCTCTCCTCCGCGGCCGGCTGGCACGTCTGCCTCGCCACGCTGGAGGCTCTGGGCGACGGCGACCGCGCTGCGCGCGTCGTGGGCGACGACGCCGTGGCCCACGGCTGGAGCGCCCTTCGCTCCGAATACGCCGAGCACTTCGGCCTGCCCGTGTAAGGGGCCGCCCGGCCCTACGGCGTGACCGGGTGCTCGGGCTCGCGGCCGGCGGCGATGGCCACGGCGTCGCGGGCGACCATCTCGGCCATCGTGTCCCGCACGGGCACAGTCGCCGAGCCGATGTGGGGCAGCAGCATCGTGTTGGGCGCCTCGGCGAGGCCCGGTGCCAGGGCAGGCTCGTCCTCGTACACGTCCAGCCCGGCGCCCGCGATGGCCCCGCTCGTGAGGGCGCGGACCAGCGCCGCCTCATCCACGACCGGCCCGCGCGCAGTGTTGATGAGGATGGCAGAGGGCTTCATGGCGGCGAAGGCGTCGTCGTCGATGAGATGGCGCG
>JAGLBH010000201.1 GCA_018260285.1 Arthrobacter sp.
TATGACCCGGATGCGCCTTTCGACGCAGCGGAGGTCTTCGACGACGAACCCGAGCCGGAGGTGCCCGCCCAGCCTCCGGTTCCGCCCGGCGTGCGCCGCCCGACCCAGTCCGAGCGCGCCGCAGACGAGCTCCGCCAGTCCCAGGGCCTTGCCCCGAAGGCTCCCGGCGTCGTCGCCCCCTACGGCGTGGAGGACGACGGCGGACACGACGACGGCCAGGGCGACGACACGATGACGACCGTCCTCACGCCGATGCCTGCGCGCCCCGCTCCCATGCCTGGGCCTGGTGCGGAGCCGGCCAGGACCGCAGAGGCCGCCATGGCGCCGATGAAGACGCCTGCCTCGGCGGCTCCGGCCGCCTCTCCGGGGCGCAGCGAGCAGCTGAGCCTCGACGGGAACGTGACCTATGTTCTGCCGAGCCCGGACTTCCTGCCCGCGGGGCCTGCCCCGAAGGAGCGGTCCGAGGCGAACGACCAGGTCGTCGCCGCGCTGACGGAGACGCTGACCCAGTTCAAGGTGGACGCGCAGGTCACGGGATTCTCCCGCGGGCCGACGGTGACCCGCTACGAGATCGAGCTCGCGCCAGGAACCAAGGTGGAGCGCGTCACCGCCCTCTCCAAGAACATCTCCTATGCCGTGGCCAGCTCCGATGTGCGCATCCTGAGCCCCATCCCCGGCAAGTCCGCGATCGGCATCGAGATCCCCAACGCCGACCGCGAGACGGTGTCCCTCGGCGACGTCCTCCGGTCCAACGTCGCCCGCAAGTCGGAGCACCCCATGGTCATGGGCGTGGGCAAGGACGTCGAGGGCGGCTATGTCATCGCCAACCTCGCGAAGATGCCCCACATGCTCGTGGCTGGCGCCACCGGTGCCGGCAAGTCGTCCTTCGTCAACTCGATGATCACCTCGATCCTCATGCGGGCCACACCGGATGAGGTGCGCATGGTCATGGTGGACCCGAAGCGCGTGGAGCTCACCGCCTACGAGGGCGTGCCCCATCTCATCACCCCGATCATCACGAACCCGAAGAAGGCCGCCGAGGCCCTCCAGTGGGTCGTGCGCGAGATGGACACGCGGTATGACGACCTCGCCGCGTTCGGGTTCAAGCACATCGACGACTTCAACAAGGCCGTCAAGGCGGGCAAGGTGGTGCTGCCGCCGGACTCCAAGCGGAAGCTGCGGCCGTACCCGTACCTGCTCGTCATCGTCGACGAGCTCGCGGACCTCATGATGGTCGCCCCGCGCGACGTCGAAGACTCGATCGTCCGCATCACCCAGCTTGCCCGCGCCGCGGGCATCCACCTGGTCCTGGCGACCCAGCGGCCGTCCGTGGACGTCGTCACGGGTCTCATCAAGGCCAACGTGCCCTCCCGCATGGCCTTCGCGACGTCCTCCGTCACCGACTCCCGCGTGGTCCTCGACCAGCCCGGCGCCGAGAAGCTCATCGGCCAGGGCGACGCGCTCTTCCTGCCCATGGGATCCTCCAAGCCCATGCGTGTTCAGGGCGCCTGGGTGACCGAGTCCGAGATCGAGCGAGTGGTGGAGCACGTCAAGGGCCAGATGACGGTGGAGTACCGGCACGACGTGGCTGTGGAGGCTCCCAAGAAGGAGATCGACGAGGAGATCGGCGACGACCTCGACGTGCTCCTCCAGGCCGTCGAGCTCGTGGTCACCACCCAGTTCGGCTCGACCTCGATGCTCCAGCGCAAGCTGCGCGTCGGCTTCGCCAAGGCCGGCCGCCTCATGGATCTCATGGAGTCCCGGGGCGTCGTGGGCCCGAGCGAGGGGTCCAAGGCGCGCGACGTGCTCGTCAAGCCCGAGGACCTCGCCGTCACCCTCGCCGCGATCCAGGGGAACGACGACGCCGTGGCCGCTCACCACGCAGCCGCGCTGGCCGACAACGCCGCTGCCAACCATCCGGCGGCGGAGGAGCCGGGCGCGTCTGACGACCCCTACGGCTCCGACGCCGTGGCGCGTGACCGAGAGGCCCGCATGAGCGGGCTGGAAGAAGTCGAGTCCGAGGAGTCCGAGGACGCCTGGGGCCTGACGGGCCGATAAGAGGAGCCTCCCCGTGAACAAGCAGATCTGGAACCTGCCCAACGTTCTGACCATGGCCAGAATCGCCATGGTGCCCTTCTTCGTCTGGGCGCTCCTGGCGGACCGGGCGGCCGACGGGCAGCCGTCGTACGGTGCGCAGCGGTGGATCGCCGTCGTGCTCTTCCTCGCCGCGATGTACACGGACATGCTCGACGGGCAGATCGCGCGCAAGCGCAATCTCATCACGGACTTCGGCAAGATCGCCGACCCCATCGCCGACAAGGCGCTGACGGGCGCGGCGATGATCCTGCTCTCGATCCTGGGGGACCTGCCGTGGTGGGTGACGATCGTCATCCTCGTGCGGGAGTGGGGCATCACCCTCATGCGCCTGGGCGTGGTCCGGTACGGCGTCATGGCGGCGTCCAAGGGCGGAAAGCTCAAGACCGTGCTCCAGACGGCGGCCCTGTTCTTCCTGCTGCTGCCCTTCGTGGCCAACCCCCTCTGGCATGCGGTTGCCATGGCCACGATGTACGCGGCGCTTGCGGTCACGGTGGTGACGGGCGTGGACTACGTCATCAAGGCTGCGCAGCTGGTACGCGGCTCCTCGCGCCGAGGGGCCTGAGCCGTGAGCCAGCGCGACCTGGCCCTCCTGGCGGTCCGTGCCCTTGAGTCACGCGGCCTGACGGTGGCGACCTGCGAGTCCCTCACGGCAGGGCTCGTCGCGGCCCGGCTGGCCGATGTCCCCGGGGCCTCCGCCGTGCTGCGGGGCGGTCTTGTGACCTATGCGACGGATCTCAAGCACTCTCTCGCCGGTGTGGATTCGGTCCGCCTGGAGGAGTTCGGCCCGGTTGACCCCGAGGTGGCGAGGCAGATGGCCCTCGGCGCCGCGCGAGCCTGCGGGGCAGATCTCGGCGTGGCGACCACCGGGGTGGCCGGGCCCAGCGCAGTGGGAGACCATCCGCCGGGCACAGTGTGGATCGCCGTCTCCGGCTCCGAGCCCCTGCGCCTCCAGCTGGAGGGGAGCCGTGAGGAGATCCGCCTGCAGAGCGCGGACGCG
>JAGLBH010000202.1 GCA_018260285.1 Arthrobacter sp.
CCCGGCTGCCACGGGGCCGATGATCGCTCCCACGTCCGCCGCCATCTGGGGCGCGGCAAGGGCACTGCCGCCGCGGCGGCCGCCGAGGACGTCGGCGAGGCCAGCCTGCATGGCCGGGGAGTAGACGGCCTCGCTCATCCCGCCCACGAGGGACGCCACGACGAGCAGAAGCCCGTTCGGCGCCCACCCGATGAGGGCGAAGGTCCCGGCGATGCCCAGCATGCCGAGCGCCGCGGGCTTGGCGCGGCCCCACGTGTCCGCCAGTTTGCCGGAGACGGGGAGCACGCACAGGGTGCCCAGGGCGAAGGCCGTCATGGCGACGCCGGTCAGCTGCGTGCCGCTGAGCCCGTCCAGCGGGTCCCAGCCGGCAGAGGGCCGCGAGGCGACGAAGACCGCCAGCAGGGGCAGCAGCGCCACGCGAACCCCGAAGACCACCATGCCGTTGGCCAGGGACGAGGAGATGATCGCCTGGTACTTCTTCTGCGCCAGAGCGGTTCGGAAGGGCATGCCCTGAGGGGCCTGCGGCGTCGTCGTCCCAGGGGAGGAGGCCTCCGCGCGGCGAGAGCGCACGAGAGAGACGCCCATGATCGACGTCGCGACCACGAGCATGCCCGTGTAGATGAAGAACGGCGCGCGAAGACCCCAGCCCGCCACGATGCCGCCGAGGGACGGGCCCACGATGTTGCCCGCCAGGAAGGCTCCGCCGAAGGCAGCGCTCGCGCGGCCGCGAATGTCCGGGGGAGTGATGCGGATGAGGAGGCCCGTGGCCGCGATCGTGAACATCGTGGAGCCCAGGCCGCCGAGGCCGCGCAGGAGCACGAGCATCGGGAAGGTCGGGGCGAAGGCCGCCGCAAGCGTTGAGGCCGCCACGACGAGGAGGCCCGTCATGTAGATGATCGCCTCGCCCTTCGCGGAGACGAGTTTGGACGCGCTCGGAGCGAAGACGAGGCGGGCCAGCGCGAAGGCCGAGACCACCAGTCCCGTGGCAGAGAGGGACACCCCGTAGGAGTGAGCGAGCACCGGCAGCACGGGGGCCAGGATGCCGTAGCCGAGCGCCACACAGAATGAGCAGGCGAGGAGGACATACATCTGGCGGGGGAAGCGGGGTGGGGGAGTCACCGTCCAATTCTAGTCGTCCCCCGGTAACGGGCCCGAAACGGGGCGGACACACGGAGCGCTGACCCCTAACCCGTGAGAAACATCCCCGGGAGCCGGCTGAAATACCGGCTCCGTAGGCTCGAGTCCTCTTCATCCGCACGGATGGAGGCAGAAGACCTAAGGGCAGGACAACGCCGTGAAACTCACACCGGACATCGTGTGGACCCTCATCGCGGGGGCACTCGTTCTTCTCATGATTCCTGCGCTGGCGCTCTTCTACGGGGCCATGACGCGGGCGAAATCCGCGCTCAACATGATCATGATGGTCATGACGGCAGCGCTCCTCACGGCACTGGTCTGGTGCCTGTGGGGCTACTCGATCACCGCGGGAGCATCGGTGAGCGGGTTCTTCGGGAGCCCCTTCGACTTCTTCGGGCTCCAGGGCGTCGAGGCTGGGACCGGGCTGCTCTCAGCCGGGTTCGGGGCCACCTTCGCCATGATCACCACGGGCCTCATCGCCGGGGCCGTGGCTGAGCGGTTCAGGTTCGCCGCCTGGGTCGTCTTCGTGCCGGTCTGGTCGACCCTCGTCTACTTCCCCCTGGCCCACATGGTCTGGGGCGGCGGGCTCCTCTCCGACAAGGGAGCCGTCGGCAGCGTGCTCGGGGCCGCCATCGACTTCGCCGGGGGCACGGTGGTCCACATTTCCGCGGGAACCGCCGCACTCGTCCTGGTCCTTCTGACCGGCCCGCGGTCGGGCTTCGGGCAGGACCGCTCGCAGCGCCCTCACAGCCTGCCGGTCGTCATGCTGGCCAGCGGCCTGCTCTGGTTCGGCTGGTTCGGCTTCAACTCCGGCGCGGCCACCACGGTGGAGACCGCCGCGCTCACCTGGGTCAACACGCTTCTGGCCCCGTCGGCGGCGGGCCTCAGCTGGATCGCCTACGAGCGCATCCGCCACGGCAAGCCGACCTCCCTGGGGGCAGCCTCGGGGATTGTGGCCGGGCTCGTCGCCATCACCCCGGCGTGCGCCACGGTGAGCCCCATCGGCGCCATCGTCCTGGGCCTGGCGGCCGGGGCGGCCTCCGCCTGGGCAGTGAGCCTGAAATACCGCCTGGCCCTGGACGACTCCCTGGACGTCGTCGGGGTGCATCTCGTCAGCGGCGTCATCGGGACCCTGGCTATCGGCTTCCTCGGCACGGGGGCGGGGGACACACGCCCCGGCCTGTTCTACGGAGGCGGCCCGGACCAGCTGCTGGCCCAGACGGTGAGCGTGCTCATCGCCATGGGGCTGAGCGGCGTCGTCACGCTCGCGATCGGTCTGGCACTCAAGCAGACGATCGGCCTGCGCGTCTCCGAGGCCGACGAGGCCGCCGGGCTCGACATCACCGAGCACGCCGAGTCCGCCTACGAGCTCAGCCAGTTCGCTCTCGGTCAGGCAGGCTCCCTGCCGACCCACTCGCTCAGCTCGCTCCAGCCCGCCCGCATCCCAGAAGGGGTCTCCTCATGAAGCTCATCTCAGCCGTCATTCGCCCGGAAAAGCTCGACGACGTCCGGGCCGCACTGTCCGCAGTCGGCCTCAACGGGATGACCGCGTGGCCTGTCAGCGGCGTGGGGCAGCAGGCCGGGCACAGGGAAATGTACCGGGGGCAGAACTACACCGTGGACCTGCTGCCCAAGGTGAAGCTCGAGCTGGCGGTCCATGAGGAGAACCTGGAGAAGGCCATCGACGCCATCGTCCAGTCCGCCGCCTCCGGGACCATGGGCGACGGCAAGATCTGGGTGACCCAGCTCGAGCGCATCGTCCGCATCCGCACCGGCGAGACGGGGGAGGCGGCCTTCTAGGCAGCCCCACCCCTCCCTCCTCTTGCTCCCACCTCTCCATGCAAAATGGGTCGAACGGGGCGGCTCAACGGCGGTGGTGTCAAAGGGTCGGTGCAACAACTCCCGTGAGAATTTCGTTGAGCTTAGCAGCCGGACTCGCC
>JAGLBH010000203.1:0-1421 GCA_018260285.1 Arthrobacter sp.
CCCAGGAGTCCGAGCTGGCCTCCGTCGAGACCTCGTCCGGCGGCTCCGGCCTGGGCACGGGCGGCATGGCCACGAAGATCCGGGCGGCGTCGATCGCCGCCGAGTCCGGGGTCACCGCGGTCGTGACGAGCGCCGCCCTCATCCGGGAGGCACTCGCGGGCGACGACGTCGGCACCCTGTTCCCGTCTCGCGGCCCGCGCCAGCCCGTGCGCAAGATGTGGCTGGCCCACCTGGCGGACACCCAGGGGGTGCTCACGGTGGACGACGGCGCGGTCCGTGCTCTCGTCGAGCGCCACAAGTCCCTCCTCGCTGCGGGCATCACCCATGTGACGGGGGAGTTCGACACGGGGGACGCCGTGGACGTCGCCGGCCCCGACGGCCGGATCATCGCCCGCGGGATCGTCAACTACGAGTCGCGGGAGGTTCCTCACATGATGGGACTGCGCAGCGACCAGATGCTTCACACCATGGGGGAGGGCTATGATCGGCCCATCATCCATGTGGACGACCTTGTCTTGGTGACCTGACCAAGCCTGCCCCGACGAAGGAAGTGGCCCATGCCCGCTGAGCCCCAGAACGAGACCGAGCGCATCCTCTTCGAGCGCGCCAGCCGCACCCGCCGAGCCGCTGCCGTCCTGGCGCAGCAGCCCCGGTCCGTCAAGGACGCAGCCCTGAAGGCCATCGGGGAGGCTCTCCTGGCGCATCAGGACAGGATCATCGCCGCGAACGCCCTCGACGTGGCCCGCGAGGCCGAGGCAGGCATGAGCGAGCCGCTTCAGGACCGGCTGCGTCTCACCGGCGAGCGGATTGAGCAGCTTGTGGCGGCCATCGACGTCGTGCGCGGGCTCGACGACCCCGTCGGCAGCCTCCGCCGCGGCCAGACCCTGCCCAACGGCCTCCGGCTGCGCCAGGTGCGCGTTCCGCTCGGGGTGGTCGCGTGCATCTATGAGGCGCGCCCCAACGTGACGGTGGACATCGCCGCCCTGGCCCTGAAGTCCGGCAACGCCGTCATCCTGCGGGGAGGCTCCGCGGCGCGCGAGGGCAACCTCGTGCTCATCGAGGTCATGCGGGATGCGCTGCGATCGGCGGGCCTGCCGGAGGATGCGATCGTGGGCGTCGACGATCTCGGCCGCCCCGGCGTCAGCGCCCTCCTCAACGCGGTCGGCTACGTGGATCTCCTCATTCCTCGCGGGGGCAAGGAGCTCATCGAGATGGTCACGAGCAGCGCCCGCGTGCCGGTCATCGCCACGGGCGACGGCAATGTGCACATCGTTCTGGACACGAGCGCGGACCCCGAGCGGGCCGTCGACGTCGTCCTCAATTCCAAGACCCACCGCCCCGGCACCTGCAACACGGCCGAGACGCTCCTCATCATTGAGGGTGCCGACGCCGCTCCCCGGGTGCTCTCCGCCCTCGTCGAT
>JAGLBH010000203.1:1431-3061 GCA_018260285.1 Arthrobacter sp.
CTGGTGAGCGCTGCGGGGGAGGAGGACTGGGAGACCGAGTACCTCAACCTGGATCTCGCCGTCCGCGTGGTGGCGGATCTCGATGAGGCCCTGGAGCACATCGAGCGCTACTCCACGCGACACACCGAGGCCATTCTCACGAACAGCCTGGCCAACGCCGAGCGCTTCCAGCGGGAGGTGGACTCGGCCTCCGTCATCGTCAACGCCTCCACCCGATTCACCGACGGCGGGCAGTTCGGCCTCGGCGCGGAGGTCGGGATCTCCACGGCGAGAATGCACGCTCGCGGGCCCATGGGAGTCGAGGAATTGACGACGACGAAGTGGCTCGTCAACGGTGAGGGCCATGTGCGGGCCTGAACGCACTAGAATGATTACCAACTGATCAGTGACACACTAGGAGTTCCCGTGCTTTCGGTTTTCAACTCGGCGTTCGTGCTTGCAGCAGAAGAGGCCGCCGGCGCTTCACACACGCTTCACATGGATGCCGTCCTTGTGGGTGCTGCGATGTTCGCCGCCCTCATGCTCGCCATGCTCGTCACCATGTCTTTCGGCAACGTCGCTCACCGACACCCTGAGACCCCCGTTCGCGTGGACCCGCACCGCCAGGTTCACGCTCGCCCGTCGAAGCACTGATTCGTCGGCTGGATTGATTCTTTGACCAACGCACCCGAACGCCCTCAGCGGCTGGGGATCATGGGCGGCACGTTCGACCCGATTCACCACGGCCACTTGGTGGCCGCGAGTGAAGTGGCCGCCCGGTATGAGCTGGACGAGGTTCTCTTCGTGCCCACCGGCAAGCCGTGGCAGAAGGCGGACACGTCCGTCACTGAGGCGGAGCACCGCTATCTCATGACCGTCGTGGCCACCTCCTCGAACCCCCGGTTCAAAGTCTCGCGTGTGGACATCGACCGGGTAGGGCCCACCTACACGGTGGACACCCTTCGGGATCTCAAGCGACTGCACCCTGATGCTGAGCTGTTCTTCATCACGGGAGCGGATGCGCTGGCGAAGATCATGTCCTGGAAAGACGTGGACGAGATGTGGGGTCTCGCCACGTTCGTCGGCGTCACGCGGCCTGGCCACGAGCTCTCCAACCAAGGGCTGGACGGGGTGGAGCTCCTGGAGATTCCCGCGATGGCGATCAGCTCCACTGACTGCCGTCAGCGCGTTCGCGACGGACTGCCCGTCTGGTACCTCGTGCCCGACGGCGTCGTTCAGCACATTGCCAAACACCATCTGTATTCGTCAGACACGGTCGCAGAACCCGCCTTGCGGGGGAGCGCCGTCCTGGGATCAAGCTAAGAGGACTGTCATGCCGGAGAAGAAAGACAACCGAGTCCCCCGCCGGGGGCGCCGAGCTGCGCGTTCGGCGGCCCAGTCGACTGCACTCGCCGCCGAGCAGACGCCCGCCACTCAGGGCGAGACAGAGGCCGTTCAGGAGAAGGCCGGAGCGTCTGCACAGACTGCCGTGACGCCGGCTGCCGCCCTTTCTGCTGACGACTCCGCCCAGGGCACGGCAGCCGGAAGCCGCCGAGCTCGCCGGAGCCGCGCCGAGGATGCGGCCGCTCCTGCTTCTTCCCCTGTTGCTCCCCAGACATCCGCTCCTGAGAAGACGGTTCCTGAGAAGGCC
>JAGLBH010000204.1 GCA_018260285.1 Arthrobacter sp.
AGACAGCAGAGCGGGCGCCGCGGGACATGCAGCCCTCGTTCGTCATCGACTCCCTCAGGGATCTGGTGGGGGACGACGCCGCCGCCGGCTTCGCCCTGGAGCCGTCAGCGTGACAGAGCCCCGCACTGCAGACACCTCCGGAACGGGCGCCCCGCCGCCCGACGAGCACTGGCGCGAGCGCGCCGACGCCGTCGAGCGCGAGCTCCGTGACGGCACCCTCCCCCTGAACGACGCCGAGGGCCGCCTTCGGGCGCTCCTCGACGACCAGACCCTCCCACCGGAAGCATCCTTATGAGGCTTGACCTTGCCCTTGTCGACCAGGCTCTGACGAGCTCGCGGACCAACGCCGCATCCCTCATTGCCGACGGGCGGGTTCTCGTCAACGGCAAGCCCGCCGTCAAGCCCGGCATGAAGGTGACGGAGACGGACGAGCTGTCCGTGGTTCCGGGACGCACTCCGGACTTCGCCTCTCGCGCGGGGCAGAAGCTCTACGGGGCGCTCCGTGAGATCGGGGAGCTTGATGTCACGGGGCTGCGCTGCCTTGACGCAGGGGCCTCGACGGGCGGCTTCACCGACGTCCTGCTCCAGGCGGGTGCCGAGCGGGTCGTGGCCGTGGACGTGGGACACGATCAGCTCGTTCCCCAGCTCCGCCGGGACCCCCGCGTGGACGTGCACGAGGGCCTCAACGTGAGGCACCTTGACCCCGAGATGATCGGGGGACAGGTGGACCTCACGGTCGCTGACCTCTCCTTCATCTCCCTGACCCTCGTCCTCGAGGCGCTCATCGGCGCCACGCGGGACGGAGGCGAGCTGCTCCTCATGATCAAGCCCCAGTTCGAGATCGGCCGGGCGAAGCTGGGGGCCGGCGGCGTCGTCCGGGACCCCTGGGACCGCGAGGTGACCGTGCGTCGTGTGCTGGAGACCGCGGAGGAGCTCGGACTTGTGCTTCTCGACGTGAGCGTCTCCGCGCTGCCGGGCCAGGACGGCAACAAGGAGTATTTCGCCCGCTGGGCCAAGGGCGCGGAGGGCAGCGGGAAGAGAGTGTCCCCGACTGTCCGTAAGATCAGTGTGGATGAGGCCATCGAGTCGATTCGCAGGGCAGGACAGTTCGAGGACGCCTCGAGCGAGTGACCCTGACCACAGGAGAAGGAGAGCATCATGGCTGAGCGCCGCGTTCTGGTTCGCGCCCATCTCGGACGTCCTGATGCGCTCCGCGCCGCATGCGAGACGCTCGCACAGCTGGAGCGGGAGGGGCTGAGGCCGGTCCGACTCCGATCGGACGCCGCAGAGGCTCCAGACCTGCTGGCCAGCGCCCCGGGCGCGCTCGTCGTCTCCGAGCTGAGCGAGGCCATGCCGGTGGAGATCTGCATGGTGCTCGGCGGGGACGGGTCGATTCTCCGCGCGGCGGATGTCGTGCGCGGCTTCGACATCCCGCTCCTCGGCGTCAACCTGGGCCACGTGGGCTTCCTCGCGGAGAGCGAGCGGGCCGATCTGGCTGCGACGGTCCGCACCGTGGCCGATCGCGAGTACACGGCGGAGGACCGCATGGCCCTGGAGATCGCCGTCTACGAGGGGGAGCGGGCGGTACACCGCTCGTGGGCCCTCAATGAGGCCGCGATCGAGAAGGAGAACCGCGCCCGCATGATCGAGGTCGTGGTGGGTGTGGACGGCAGGCCGGTGAGCAGCTTCGGCTGTGACGGCATCTGCGTCTCGACCCCCACGGGCTCCACCGCCTACTCCTTCTCCGCAGGGGGACCGGTGGTCTGGCCGGAGGTCGAGGCCATGGTCATGACGCCCATCGCGGCCCACGCGCTCTTCGCCCGGCCGCTCGTCATCTCGCCCCACTCCAAGATCGTCATCCAGCTGCTCCAGCGCACCGAGGCGAGGGGCGTGCTCTGGAGCGACGGGCGGGAAGAGGTGGATCTTCCGCCGGGAGCGCGCGTGGAGATCCAGCGGGCAGAACAGCCGGTGCGGATCGCCCGGACGAGCCGGACACCCTTCTCCGAGAGGCTGGTCCGCAAGTTCCACCTGCCGACGCAGGGCTGGCGCGGGCCGGACGACGAGACCGCGAGCGTTCACGTCTCGACCTCGGCACACAGCCTCATCGAGCACCCTGAGGGGGAGAGAGCATGATCGAAGAGATCCGGATCACGGATGTCGGCGTTATCGACGACGCGAGCCTTGAGCTCTCGCCGGGTCTCAACGTGCTCACGGGTGAGACGGGGGCCGGCAAGACGATGATCCTCACGGCCCTGGCGATGATCCTCGGCGGGAAGGCGGACGCCTCCCGGGTCCGGGTGGGCTCGCCGAAGGCCTCGGCTGAAGCGGTCGTCACGGCTTCGTCGGGATCGCCGGCGGTCGCCCGTGCCGTCGAGGCCGGCGCGCTCGAGGAAGAGGAGCGTGACGCCGATGGGCAGGAGCTCATCCTGGCGCGCACTGTCTCCGCGGGCGGACGCTCCCGCGCGGTGCTCTCGGGGCGAACGGTCCCGGCCACAGTGCTCCAGGAGGTGGGCTCCCACCTCGTGGCCGTCCACGGGCAGACCGACCAGCTGCGCCTGAAGTCGCCCTCCGCCCAGCGCCGTGCACTGGACCGCTTCGGCGGAAAAGAGCTCGCCCGGGTCAAGGGCCTCTACCGCGAGGCGTACGAGACGTACGAGCGGGCGCGTCGTCGTCATGAGGAGATCTCCCGCACATCGCGCGAGCGCAAGCTCGAGGCGGCTCAGCTCCAAGCGGCCCTCCTCGAGATCGACGAGCTGAGTCTTCAGCCCGGGGAGGACGAGGCCCTCAAGGCAGACGCCATGCGGCTGGAGAACGTCGAGGGCCTGCGCGCAGCCGGGGCAGAGGCGAGCGCGGCGCTCAGCGGTCACGAGGAGAGCGTCGACGCCCCCAACGCCCTCGAGTTCCTCGAGGCGGCGCGGCGCAGCCTGGAGTCGGAGAACGACCCCACCCTCGCGCAGCTCTCCCAGCGGCTCAGCGCCGTGGCTGCTGAGATCAACGACATCGTCGTGGACCTTGCCGCCTTCGTCACCGACCTCGACGCCGAGGGGCCTGA
>JAGLBH010000205.1 GCA_018260285.1 Arthrobacter sp.
CGGGCTCGTAGGCGTCGAGCGTGGGGTGGGTCTCGATGAAGTGCGCCTGGTGGCTCGTGACGAACACCACGCGGGAACCCTCCGGCATGTGCGGCAGGGCGGCGTCGAGCATCCCGACCTGGGCGTCACGGTTGAGGCGCAGGGCGTAGTCCTCCCCCATGCCGGACTCCATGCCTCCGGAGGCGTTGAGGACGAGCGTGTCCACCTGGCCGAAGTGCTCGACGGCCGCCTCGACGAGAGCCTGGGCTCCCTCGGGACTGGTCAGGTCGCCGCCGACCGACACGGCCCTGCCGCCGGCCTCCGTGATCGCCGCGACCACTTTCTCCGCGCGGGGAGCCTTCTGGCGGTAGTTGACGACGACGCCGGCGCCCTGGGCTGCGAGCAGCTGGGCCACGACAGCCCCGATGCCGCGGGAGGAGCCGGTGACGATCGCGCCCGTGTTCTCGAGCGAGCGCGCTGGTGTCTCGGCGCCGAGGGCTTCTCCGGCTGCCGGTGCTGTGTTCTCCGCCATGGTGGCTCCTTCTCACGTGCTGGTCGGTCAGACTCGGTGCCGGCCTGACCGGTGGTTCTGTGCGCTGGCCGCAGCCAGCCTCTAGTGGCCCATCCCCAGGCCGCCGTCGACGGGGATGACCGCGCCGGAGATGTAGGCCGCGTCGTCGCTCGCGAGCCACGTGACCACTCTGGCCACCTCGCTCGCCTCGGCGAAGCGCTTGGCCGGAACGCTCGCAAGATACTCGGCCTTGGTCTTCTCGTCGAGGGCGTCCGTCATGTCCGTGCGAATGAAGCCGGGCGCGACGACGTTCGCCGTGATGCCCCGGCTGCCGAGCTCGCGAGTGAGGGAGCGCGCCATGCCCACGAGGCCCGCCTTGGAGGCGGAGTAGTTGAACTGCCCTGGTGCGCCGTAGAGGCCCGAGACGGAGCTGATGAAGATGACGCGGCCGGTCTTCTTGCGGATCATCCCCTTGACGGAGCGCTGCACCGTGCGGAAGGCGCCGGTGAGGTTCGTGTCGATGACACTCGTGAAGTCCTCGTCGGACATCCGCATGAGGAGCTGGTCCCTCGTGACCCCGGCATTGGCCACGACCACGGTCACCGGCCCGTGGGCCTGCTCCACCTCGGAGAAGGCGCGGTCAAGGGACTCCGGGTCGGTCACGTCAGCCTGGACGCCGAGGATGCCCTCGGGCAGCTCTGAAGGCGTCCGGACAGTGACAGCGACCTTGTCCCCCGCCGCGAGGAAGGCCTCCGCGATGGCCAGGCCGATGCCCCGATTGCCGCCGGTGATGAGGACCGAACGGGGTGCTGCGTTCTCAGAAAGATTCGTCACAGAGATCAACGATAGCGTTTCCCCGCAGAATCAGGGAGAACCCAGATGAACGTGAGAAACTGGACAGTCCGCACTCAGGAACCGCCCGCAGAAAGTGGAGGCCTCGCATGAGGAAAGCCCCGCGCGCTCAGCCGGAGGCACCGGCCGACGAATTCGTCATCACCTCCGCTCCGGAGTCGCACGCAGCAGGCCTGGCCCGCCGCCGCCGCAACTACGTGGTGTCCATGCTCATCCGCATCGTCTGCATTGTGCTCATCTTCGCCCTCCCGAAGGGATGGTGGACGATTCTCATCGCCCTGGGCGCCGTGTTCATCCCCTATTTCGCCGTGGTGGGCGCCAATGCCGGCGCCGAGATGTTCCGCCAGGAGGACCTGGTGGCTGCCCGCGAGCCCGCCCTGCCCTCCCACCCCTCTGAGGCATCGGCTGAGCCTGCGCCAGCAGAAGATCCCTCGGACGAGGACCAGATCATCGTCGTCGAGCCGGAGCGCGCATGACCGGCCTGAGCTCCCTCTTCGGCAGCGCTGAGGCCCCCGAGCTGCAGTGCTCGCGCAAGGGCTGCACCGCGCGCGCCGACCAGCGCCTCCTCTGGAACAACCCCGCGATCCACACGCCGGACCGCCGCAAGGTCTGGCTCGCCTGCCCGGAGCACGCCGCCTGGCTCGAGCAGTACCTCGATGAGCGGGGCCTCTTCCGCTCGAAGGAGCCGATCACCCCATGAGCAGCCCTGCCCCCTTCGAGCTGCGAGACCCCGACGAGCCGCGCCTCAAGCACGTCCAGCCCCTCGCGGGATGGGAGCGCTGGCGCTTCCTCGTCTCGCCCCAGTGGCTCGGCTGGTTCGCCCTCGCGTGCGCCGTCGCCGTCGTCTGCTCGATGCTCGGGCAGTGGCAGCTGAGCCGGCGGGCGGAGACGCTCGCCGTCATCAGCAAGGTCACGGCGAACTATGACCGAGAGCCGGTCCCCTTCAGCGAGGCGAAGGGCGACTTCCGCGCCCTCGACCCCGAGCACGAGTGGCTGCCGGTGACGCTCACGGGTGCATACCTCCCCGACCGCCAGCTGGTTGTCAGGAACCGGCAGAACAACAGCCAGAACGGGTACGAGGTGCTCGTGCCGTTCAAGACCGCCTCGGGCGAGGTCATCGCCGTGGACCGCGGCTGGGTGCCGCTCTCGAGCGACGGCGGGGGGCGCCCCTCAGCGGTCCCGGCCGCCCCGACGGGCACGGTGACGATCACGGTTCGCCTGCGCCCGAGCGAGCCTGCCCTGGACCGCGGCGCCCCCGCCGGCCAGATCGCCACGATCGAGCTGAGCCAGGTGGCCGACCTCACGCGGCTGCCCGTCATGCAGGGGGCCTACGGCGTGCTGCGCTCCGAGGACCCGGCGCCCGCCCAGCCCCTCGCCGCCAAGGAGCGCCCGAGCATCGATGAGGGCTCCCACCTCTCCTACGCCATGCAGTGGTTCACCTTCGGGCTGCTCGCCTTCGTCGGCCTGGCCTACTCGGCCCGGCGACACGCCGTCGAGGTGGACGAGGACCGCGACTGGGCCGCCGAGGTGGCCCTCCGCTCGGACCGGGGCGACGACGACCGCCCGCAGATCGTCCATGCAGCCCATCCGGCTGCCCGACCGTCCCAGGGCAGAGAACAGCGCCCCCGCCGCGCCTCGTCCCGGACCCGGAATGGGACGAGGGACGAGGACATCGAGGACGCCTACCTGGACTCTCTC
>JAGLBH010000206.1 GCA_018260285.1 Arthrobacter sp.
AGGCGCACTCCCAGTCGCGGGAGGGCCCGAAGATCTGCTCGCCGAACAGACCGTCCTTCTCGGGCTTGAGGGTTCGGTAGTTGATGGTCTCAGGCTTTTTTACTTCGCCATAGGACCAATCGCGGATCTGGTCCGCGGTTGCCAGGCCACTGCGCATCAGGCTGAAGGAGGATTCTGTGGACATAGGTCCTTATCTCTCTTCTCTCTCAAATATTGCGGTGAAGTCTTGGGATGTAAGGGGAATGACGACGACGCCGGCCGCCCGGGCGGGGAATGCTCCCCTGCCCCGGCGGCCCGCCTCAGTCAGACCTCTTCGACGGAGCTCGGCTCGTTGTGGGACAGATCGATGCCGAGTTCTTCCGCGGCCCGGAAGACTTCATCATCCGAGTCACGCATTTCGATCGTGCTGCCGTCAGCCGCGAGAACTTCCACGTTGAGGCAGAGCGACTGCATTTCCTTGATGAGAACCTTGAAGGACTCCGGAACGCCGGGCTCCGGAATGTTCTCGCCCTTGACGATGGCCTCATAGACCTTCACGCGGCCGTGGATGTCATCCGACTTGATCGTCAGAAGCTCCTGGAGCGTGTAGGCGGCGCCGTAGGCCTCGAGGGCCCAGACTTCCATTTCGCCGAAGCGCTGGCCGCCGAACTGCGCCTTGCCGCCGAGCGGCTGCTGCGTGATCATCGAGTACGGACCCGTTGAGCGCGCGTGGATCTTGTCGTCGACAAGGTGGTGCAGCTTGAGGATGTACATGTAGCCGACCGAGATCGGGTCCGGGAACGGCTGGCCCGAGCGGCCGTCGATGAGACGGGCCTTGCCGGAGGCGCCGATGAGGCGGTCCCCGTCGCGCGTCGGGTTGGTCGAGTCCAGGAGGTTCGTGATCTCGTCCTCATGGGCGCCGTCGAACACCGGGGTGGCGACGGTCGTGGGGCCGGTCTCGCGGGGCAGGCTCGGGAGGTTCTTGGCCCACTCCGGCTCGCCCTCGATCTTCCAGCCCTGCTTGGCAGCCCAGCCGAGGTGGATCTCGAGGACCTGGCCCACGTTCATGCGGCCCGGAACACCCAGCGGGTTGAGGACCACATCGACGGGGGTGCCGTCCTCGAGGAACGGCATGTCCTCGATCGGGAGGATCTTGGAGATGACGCCCTTGTTGCCGTGACGGCCTGCAAGCTTGTCACCGTTCGTGATCTTGCGCTTCTGAGCCACGTACACGCGGACGAGCTGGTTGACGCCCGGGGCAAGCTCGTCGTCGTTCTCGCGATCGAAGATGCGGACGCCGATGACCGTGCCGGACTCGCCGTGCGGCACCTTGAGGGAGGTGTCGCGGACTTCGCGGGACTTCTCGCCGAAGATCGCGCGGAGAAGGCGCTCTTCCGGGGTCAGCTCCGTCTCGCCCTTCGGGGTGACGCGGCCGACGAGGATGTCGCCTGCCTCGACCTCTGCGCCGATGTGGATGATGCCGCGCTCGTCGAGCTGTGCCAGCATCTCCTCGGAGACGTTCGGGATGTCCCGGGTGATCTCCTCGGCGCCGAGCTTCGTGTCGCGGGCATCGACCTCGTGCTCCTCGATGTGGATCGAGGTGAGCATGTCGTCCGAGACGACGCGCTGCGAGAGGATGATGGCGTCCTCGAAGTTGTGGCCTTCCCAGGACATGAACGCAACGAGCATGTTGCGGCCCAGGGCGAGCTCGCCCTGATCCGTGGAGGGGCCGTCAGCCAGGAGGGAGCCGATCTCGATGCGATCGCCCTCATTGACGACGACGCGCATGTTGTAGGCGTTGCCCTGGTTGGAGCGCGCGAACTTCATGATCGGGTAGCTCGTGTAGGAGCCGTCGTCGTTGGCGACGGTGACCAGGTCAGCCGAGACCTCCTTGACGACGCCGGCCTTCGTCGCGGTGACAGAGTCGCCCGCGTCGATGGCGGCGTAGCGCTCCATGCCGGTGCCGACGAGCGGACGCTCTGCGCGCAGAAGCGGCACAGCCTGACGCTGCATGTTCGCGCCCATGAGAGCGCGGTTGGCGTCGTCGTGCTCGAGGAACGGGATGAGGGCCGTTGCCACGGACACCATCTGGCGCGGGGAGACGTCCATGTAGTCGACGCGCTCGGCCTCGATGAGGATCGGCTCGCCGCCGCCGCCGCGCTGGCGGACCAGCACGAGGTCTTCGGCGAACTTGAGGTCCTTCGTCAGCGGGGCGTTGGCCTGCGCGATGAAGTTCTCCATCTCGTCGTCAGCCGTGAGGTAGTCCACCTCGTCGGTGACCTGGCCGTTGTGCACGCGGCGGTACGGCGTCTCGATGAAGCCGAACGCGTTGATGCGGCCGTAGGACGCGAGCGAGCCGATGAGGCCGATGTTCGGGCCTTCAGGCGTTTCGATGGGGCACATGCGGCCGTAGTGCGACGGGTGAACGTCTCGCACTTCCATGCCTGCGCGGTCGCGGGACAGACCGCCCGGGCCCAGCGCGGACAGACGGCGCTTGTGCGTCAGACCGGCGAGCGGGTTGTTCTGGTCCATGAACTGCGAGAGCTGGGAGGTTCCGAAGAACTCCTTGATCGCAGCGACGACGGGGCGGATGTTGATGAGGGACTGAGGCGTGATGGCCTCGACGTCCTGCGTCGTCATCCGCTCGCGGACAACGCGCTCCATGCGGGACAGGCCCGTGCGGACCTGGTTCTCGATGAGCTCGCCGACGGCGCGGATGCGGCGGTTCGCGAAGTGGTCGATGTCGTCGCGGATGTCCACCTCTTTGCCGTCGCGGATGCCCTTGATGGTCTTGTCGCCGTTGTGGAGGGCCACAAGGAACTTGATCATCGCGGCGATGTCGTCCACGGAGAGCACCGAGGAGTCGACGTCGTCGAAGGAGCGGTCCACGCCGAGCTTGCGGTTGACCTTGTAGCGGCCGACCTTCGCGAGGTCGTAGCGCTTCGGGTTGAAGTACAGGTTGTTGAGGAGAGCCTCAGCAGCCTCGACCGTGGGCGGCTCGCCCGGACGCAGCTTGCGGTAGATGTCGAGGAGGGCGTCTTCGCGCG
>JAGLBH010000207.1 GCA_018260285.1 Arthrobacter sp.
GGGAGGACGTAGCGGCTGGACGGCATCGGGAAGTTGATCCCTGCGGTGGTGTTCATTCCTGCTCCTGAAAAGTCTGTGTCTGTGGGTTCGGCGCGGGCGGAGGCTACTTGGCCTCGGCCTCGGGCTCTGCCGTGCCGCCGCCGCCGGCCACGTTGGCGGCCTTGTAGGCGATCTTGTCGAAGAAGCCGTATTCGAGGGCGCGCTCGGCGGTGAACCAGTTGTCGCGGTCGTTGTCCTCGAGGATGCGCTCGAGCGGCTGACCGGTCTGCTCAGCGGTGAGCTCGGCCATGACGCGCTTCATGTCCATGATGAGCTCGGCCTGGATGCGCACGTCCGTGGCTGTGCCCTGGATGCCGCCGAGGGGCTGGTGCATGAGCACGCGCGTGTGCGGCGTGGCGTAGCGCTTGCCCTTGGTGCCGGAGGACAGGAGGAACTGGCCCATGGAGGCGGCGAGTCCGGTGGCGACCGTCACGACGTCGTTCGGGATGAACTGCATCGTGTCGTAGATCGCCATGCCCGCAGTGATCGAGCCGCCGGGCGAGTTGATGTAGAGGTAGATGTCCGCCTCCGGGTCCTCGGCGGAGAGCATGAGGAGCTGGGAGCAGATGAGGTTCGCGTTGGAGTCGCGCACCTCGGAGCCCAGCCAGATGATGCGTTCCTTGAGGAGACGGTTGTAGATGTAGTCATCGCGGCTCGCGTGATCCGCGCTGGCCGCCTGGGGTGCGGTTGAGAGTTCAGTCATCGTCTTCTCCTCGTTCGTGCTGTCAGGCTGTGAGGCTCCACGTCCTGCATTCCTTGATTAGGACACTATCGGCCTGAGGCCGCAAATGTCCGGCGGAGCGCGGGCGTTTCGCTGATGGCGCATGGTGCGCCCGGCTGGCCCGTGCCTGGCAGGCCCCAACGGAAGAGGGACGGAACCCCATCGGTTCCGTCCCTCTGGCTGCGGGGTGTCCCCCTCAGCGGATGCTACTTGGCGTCTTCTTCAGCGGCCTTCTCGGACTCAGCGGCCTCGGCGGAGGCTGCTGCGGCGTCGTCGTTCTCTTCCTCAGCCTTGGTGCCGAGGAACTCGGAGAGGTCGACGTCGTTGCCCTGCGTGTCCTTGACCGTCACGAGCTCGACGACCTTGGAGAGAGCCTTGTTGCGGCGGACGTCGGCAATGACCATGGGCAGCTGGCCGGCCTGATCGATGATCTGGGCGAACTGCTGGGGGTCCATGCCGTACTGCTGCGAGGTCTGGAAGATGTAGTCGATGAGCTCCTGCTGGTCGACCTCGACCTCCTGGGTCTCCAGGACGGCGTCGAGGATGATCTCGCGCTTGAAGGCCTCTTCGGTGTTCTTGCGAACCTCGGCGCGGTGCTCCTCGGTGTCGTGGTCGGCAGCCTGGTCCTGCTCGAAGTGAGCGTCGACCTGCTCGCCGATGTACTCGGACGGAACCGGCACCTCGACCTTGTCGAGGAGGAGCTCGAGGACCTTGTCGCGGGCCTCGACGCCCTGGCCGAGGCGCTTCTGGGACTCGACCTGGGTCTTGGTGGACGCGCGGAGCTCAGCGATCGTGTCGAACTCGGAGGCGAGCTGAGCGAAGTCGTCGTCTGCCTCGGGGAGCTCGCGGGTCTTGACGGCCTTCACGATGACCTTGACGCTGGCGTCCTGGCCCGCGTACTCGCCACCGGCGAGCTTGGAGGTGAAGATGGCGTCCTCATCAGCGGAGAGCCCCGTGACGGCCTCGTCGAGACCGTCGAGCATCGTGCCGGAGCCGACCTGGTAGGAGAGGTCTGCGGCGGAGTCGACGTCTTCGCCGTCGACCGTGGCAGTGAGGTCGATCGTGACGAAGTCGCCGTCCTGAGCCGGCTTGTCAGCGGTCTTGAGGGTGCCGAAGCGGCCGCGGAGCTCGTCGATCTGGGCGTCGACGTCAGCGTCGGTGACCTCGACGGGGGCGACCTCGACCGTGAGGCCGGAGAGGTCGGGAAGCTCGATGCTCGGCCGAACGTCGATCTCAAGCTGGAACTTGAGCTCGCCGGACTTGGTCTCCGGGTTCGGGACATCGGTGATGTCGACCTCGGGGCGGGAGAGCGGGGTCAGGCTCTGCTCTTCGAGCGCCTCGGCGTAGAAGCCGTTGAGGCCTTCGTTGATGGCCTGCTCGTACACGTAGCCGCGGCCGATGCGGGCGTCAATGATGTGAGCCGGAACCTTGCCCTTGCGGAAGCCGGGAATGCTGATCTGCTCGGCAACCTGCTTGTAAGCCTTGTCGATGCTCGGCTTGAGCTCTTCGAACGGAACCTCGACGGTCAGCTTGACGCGGGTCGGGTTGAGGGTTTCGACAGCGCTTTTCACGGCGGTGGACTCCTGGCGTTAGTTGTGGATCTTCAAGTCTCAGATGGGAGATGAAGTCGGGGTAACAGGATTCGAACCTGCGACCTCCCGCTCCCAAAGCGGGCGCTCTAGCCAAGCTGAGCTATACCCCGGGACCGTCGTCAGACGGCACACCGCTTGAACTCTACAGGTGACGCGCTTTGCTTGACCAATCGAAGGCCCGATTTTGGATTCCCCGGTCTGTGATGCTAGTGTTTTGCGAGCACCACGGAGCTGTTCAAGGCCCGTGGCTGTGGGGATGTAGCTTAATGGTAAAGCCTTAGTCTTCCAAACTAATGACGCGGGTTCGATTCCCGTCATCCCCTCCAATTCATATAACCCATACAGGTCACACAGCGCCCCGTCTGCTTTCAGCAGTCGGGGCGTTTCTGCGTCCGGGGCGGGTGAGGCCCCCGGGGCTGGAGCTGGGTCCGGGGTGCCCCTGGCTCCGGGCTGGGATTGGGCCCGCGGCTGCGGGCAGACTGAGGCCGGCTTGCCCCCGGCTGAGCACCGAGAACCAGCGCGTTGGCCACTGAGGCCGTGCTCTCCCAGGGACCGATCCAGATCTCGGCCGCCTTCTCCAGACCACGGACACCTTCGGCTCAGTTTCCGCGGATCCGAGCTTGAAGGCGGCCGGGATCTGGACAAGGCGGCCGG
>JAGLBH010000208.1 GCA_018260285.1 Arthrobacter sp.
CGCTCGTGAGGTCGGCGAGGCGCGCCAGGTTCGCGTCCGTGGACTGGAGCTTGCGGTAGGCGCGCTCCCGGCGTCGCCGGTGCTTGAGGATCCCGGCGGCCTCCTCGATGAGCCCTCGGCGGTCCTCGCTCGTGGCGTGGAGGACCCGGTCCAGCTGACCCTGGCCCACGATGACGTGCATCTCCCGGCCCAGGCCGGAGTCGGAGAGGAGCTCCTGGATGTCCAGCAGGCGGCAGGGGCGGTCGTTGATGGAGTACTCCGAGGAGCCGCTGCGGAAGAGCGTGCGGGAGATCGTCACCTCGGAGAATTCGATCGGCAGGGCGCCGTCGGTGTTGTCGATCGTCAGGGAGACCTGGGCGCGCCCCAGCGCAGGGCGGGTGCTCGTCCCGGCGAAGATGACGTCGTCCATCTTCCCGCCGCGGAGGTTCTTGGCCCCCTGCTCCCCCATGACCCAGGCGAGGGCGTCCACCACGTTGGACTTGCCGGATCCGTTGGGACCCACCACCGCAGTGACGCCGGGCTCAAACGCGAAGGTCGTGGCAGACGCAAAGGACTTGAACCCGCGGACCGTCAGCTGTTTGAGGTACATGCCTTACCGGGCGCGCTTGGGGTCGATCTGATCCCAGGTCACCTCGGCCGCACGCCGCTCGGCGTCCTTCTTCGAGGGGCCGGTTCCTGAGCCGTAGGTGACCCCGCCGATGATGAGGGTCGCGGTGAAGGACCGGGCGTGGTCCGGACCGACGCCCTCCACGGAGTAGCGGATCTCGCCCATCTTGTGGGCGGCGGCATGCTCCTGGACGATCGTCTTCCAGTCCATGCCCGCGCCGATCGCGTCCTTGTCGTGGATGAGGGGGGCCACGAGGCGGAGAACGAGCTCTCGCGCCGTCTCCAGGCCGCAGCTCAGGTAGACCGCTCCGAAGATCGCCTCCATCGTGTCCGCCAGGATGGAGGTCTTGTCCCGCCCGTTGGTCTTGATCTCCCCCTCGCCGAGGAGGATGTGCTGGCCCAGCTCAATGCTCCGGGCCACCCGCGCCAGGGCCTTCGAGGAGACGACGGCGGCGCGCAGCTTGGCGAGCTGCCCTTCGCTGAGCTCAGGGAACTCCTCATAGAGGTGCGCCGTGATGCTGAGGCCGAGGACGGAGTCCCCGAGGAACTCGAGCCGCTCGTTGTGGGCGGCGCCCGGGTGCTCATACGCGTACGAGCGGTGCGTGAGGGCAAGACGAAGCGCCTCGGTGTCGAGATGGACACCGAGACGCTTCAGAAGATCTTGATACGCTGACACGCTTGACTTAGACGTCAGCGACCTTGCGACCCTTGTACTCGTAGTACAGCGCCGTGCCGGCCGAGTCGGTGACAACCTTGGCCTGGTGCGGCAGGCTGTAGGTCACGCGACCGTTTTCGACCGTCTTGACGAGGTTAGGCAAGGTTGCCTTCCACTGCGAGCGGCGTGCGCGAGTGTTGGAGCGAGACATCTTCCGCTTCGGAACAGCCACGGCTAACTCATTTCTCTAGAACGACTTGTGATTAGGGGTGCGGTGTCTGCGCTGTGTTACTTGAGCTGCTTGAGTGCGGCCCACCGGGGATCAATGATCTCGTGGTGGTGGTCCGGTTCGTCATCCAGACGGGCGCCGCATTCGACGCACAGTCCTGAGCAGTCCTCCCGGCACACCGGCTGGAAGGGCAGTGCCGAGACGACGGCATTTCGCAGCACGGGCTCAAGGTCGATGACATCGTCGTCAACCAGGTAGAGCTCGTCTTCGTCATCCTCGCCGGCAAAGGCAGGGGTTTCAAAGTAGTACAGCTCTTGGATGTGGACATCCATCTCGTAGTCGAGCGGGTCAAGACACCGACCGCACTCTCCTGCGACATCCACGACGACTGTTCCGGAGGCGAGAATCCCCTCATGGACAGATTCGAGGCGGAGCTCAAGGTTCATCGGAGAACCCTCTGGGACGCCCACAAGCGCGACACCGAAATCTTTCGGTGCGGCCACTGTCTCTTCAACAGGGCGTGAGGAGCCTGGGCTGCGGCTCAGATCCTTCACGCTCAGTTTGAGAGCGGAATGACGGCGATTGGAATCATGCGTTGTGAGGTCTGACATCCAACTGCCTCCTTTCCAGCTCGGCTCGCGGAGCGCCCAACTTCTCTGTGAAGTCGGCGCCTTCTCCGCGGCAGCAAACAGTTGACCAAGACACTATCCTACCCGCCGCGGAGCGCATGTCTGAAATCGACGCGCCGATCGTCTGGGGGCAAAGGCCCGTGCGTCAGCGCCCGCGCGCCGCGAGCTCCCGCATGATGACCCGCGGAACCAGGCCGGACACGTCCCCTCCGAGGCTGTGGACCTCGCGGACGATCGTCGAGGAGATGTGGGCGTGTCGCGGCTCCGCCGGGATGAAGACCGTCTCCACGCCCTGCAGCTCGCGGTTGGTCACGGCCATCGGCATCTCGTAGTCGAGGTCGCTGCCGTTGCGCAGGCCCTTGACCACGGCGGTGGCCCCCTGCTCATGGCAGAAGTCCACGAGAAGCCCGGGGCCCAGGGGCAGAACCGTCACGCCGTCGAGGCCCGTGAAGACCTCGCGGGTCATGGCCAGGCGCTCCTCCAGCGTGAAGAGGTGCTTCTTGGAGTAGTTGGTGGCCACCGCCACGATGACCTCGTCGAAGAGACTGGCGGTGCGGGTGATGACCTCGATGTGTCCGAGGTGGAGGGGGTCATAGGACCCGGGGCAGACGACGCGACGCATAGTCACTAAGGTAGCGGACATAGGCTGGAACCTGTGACCGCCCGCCGACTCCAGGAGAGACGATGACCCCCGAATCCTCACCCCGCCCGGCTGCCGCGCGAGCGAGCTACGGCGACGAGCCTCTCCCCTGGCTCCGAGCGAGCATGGGCGCCGGTCTCGTGGACGACGAGGGACGGGCAGTCCCCACCGTTTTCGAGCGCGTGGGCCAAGCCGCAGCAGAGA
>JAGLBH010000209.1 GCA_018260285.1 Arthrobacter sp.
CGGCGTCGAGCTCGCGGCGCACCCGTTCCCAGAAGGCGACCACGGCAGGTTCCGACCCGGTGACGGTCATCGCCCGCAGGGCAGGGGGCAGGCCGATCTCCGCGCGCTGGCGGAAGTCCCGGGCCATCGTCGGGGTGGGGTCGTAGGCCACGAGGGCGTTGATCACCGCGTTCTCGGAGAGCGTGGCGACGATCTCCCCGTCTGCGCGGACGAGCGCCATCGCGGCGAACCACCGGCGCAGGGCGGACTCGAGCGCATGAAGGGAGTCGCGAGCCAGGGCCGCCTCTGCGTCGAGGAGCAGGGCCCCGGCGTACCCGGCCTCCGTGCCGTCCGCGGCGAGCACACGGGGCTCGGCCCCGGGGGTCGCGACGACGATCGCCGGCTCGTCGTGCACGCTCGCGCGAATCCGGTCTCCCGAGCTCGCGATGACCGGGATCCCCGGAAGGCGCGTCCCAGCTCCTCCGCCGTGCGCAGGGCGCCCGCCACGGGCTGGTACGTGCTCGTGCCCCCGCAGAAGCCGCATTCGAAGGCCTGCTGGGCGCGGGCGCACCACGAGCACTGCATGACCGGCCCCGCGGCCCCGGCTGCCCCTGACGCACCTGCGCCGCCGCGGACGACGAGCGGCCCCTGGCACGTCGAGCACAGTGCCCGCTCCCGGCACGTCGAGCACTTGACCACGGGCGAATACCCGGTCCGCCCCACCTGCACGAGCACCGGGCCCCGCTCGACCGACCGCCTCGCGCTCTGAAAGGCCACCGAGGGGATGCGGGCCGCCTGGGCCAGCCGGTCCCGAGCGGCCTCGAACTCGGAGCCGCTCGCCAGAACCCGCGGCCTGCGGGACACGTCGGACCCCATGTCGATGAGCCGGGCCCACCCGATCTCGACGAGGCGCATCGCCTCCGCCGTCGGGCTCTGGCCCGCGATGAGAAGGGCCGCGTCGTGGTGGATCGCCCGGGCGATGAGCACGTCCCGCGCGTGCGCATAGGGGGCGCGGCGCTCGGCGAGGGACTGGTCGCCGTCGTCCCAGAGCGCGAGCAGTCCCACCGTCTCCGCAGGAGCATAGGCCGCCGCCCGCGTGCCCACGACGAGGTCCACATGCCCGTACACCGTCGAGAGGAACGCCCGGTACAGGCGCGTCGGCGCGTCGTCGGCGCTCAGCCGCGCCCAGGACGCCTCCCCCTCCGGACCGATGAACGCGGCGAGGAGCGCGCAGAGCTCCTCCAGGCGGCGGTGGTCCGGCACGACGACGACGGCGCGGCGCCCCGAGGCAAAGCACGCCGCCAGCGCAGAGCAGAGCAGCTCAAGGTCGCCTCGGGGGGCCACGAGCACCGCCCGCGGGGAGGCTCCGCCGGCCAGCGCTGCGAGGAAACCCTGCCCGGAGGCGGACTCTGACCACTGGGGTCTACGCATGGCCGGGCTCAGCGGCGTCTGACCCCATGAGGTGCGGCCGCGGAGGGCCTGTGCGCCCTCTCCCGCCGACTCAGGCCCGTAGGAGGCGTCGACGGCCGCCACGCGGGGCGGGATCGCGAGGCGGAGCACATCGGAGACGAGGCCCATCTGCCGGTGGGCAAGTGTCGTGAGCATCGCCAAGTAGTCCGGGGTGAGGATCGGGTGCGGAGAGAGAACCCTCTTGAGGGGGCGCAGCTCGTGATCCGTCTCGGGGGCGGCCAACCGGGCGGTGATCCACCCGTTGACCTGTCGGCCGGCGAGGACCACGCGCACTTTCGCCCCCGGCTTCGCGTCCTCGGCGAGGCTCTGGGGCACCACGTAGTCGAAGGTGCGGTCCAGCTGGGGCACGACGGCCTCGACCCAGACCCGAGCCACAGGGAGGTGGTCCGCCGCGTCAGGGCTGAGACGGCGGACCGGGCGCGATGACTCGCGCTGAGGATCGAACGACTGGCCCTGAGGGCCGTCGTCCTCGCCGAAGAGCGCGTCAGGCTGCACGGCGAACGGGCCCGCTACTGCCCGACGGCTCGGAGCAGGTCCTCCACGCGGTTGGTCTGCTCCCAGGTGAAGTCCTCGCCCGTGCGGCCGAAGTGCCCGTGGGCGGCCGTCTGGCGGAAGATCGGGCGCTTGAGGTTGAGGTCCTCGATGATGCCGAGGGGGCGAAGGTCGAAGACCTCCTGGACAGCGCGCTCGATGGCCACCGGGTCCACCGTGGCCGTGCCGAACGTCTCCACGTAGACGCCCACGGGGGCAGCCTGGCCGATCGCGTAGGCGACCTGGATCTCAGCGCGGCGTGCGAGGCCTGCTGCGACGATGTTCTTCGCCACCCACCGCATGGCGTAGGCCGCAGAGCGGTCCACCTTGCTCGGGTCCTTGCCGGAGAAGGCGCCGCCGCCGTGGCGGGCCATGCCGCCGTAGGTGTCGACGATGATCTTGCGTCCCGTCAGTCCGGCGTCCCCCACCGGGCCGCCGATGACGAACGGGCCGCCCGGGTTGACAATGAGCGTGACCTCGTCGCTTGAGAGTCCCTGTTCCTGCTGGGCGCCGTCAAGGACGGGCTGGATCACGTGAGCGCGGATCGCTTCTTCGAGCTCGCCGAACGCGTAGTCCTCCGTGTGCTGCGTGGAGACGACGACGGTGTCGATCGTGACGGGGCGGTCGCCGTCGTACCCGATGGTGACCTGTGTCTTGCCGTCCGGACGAAGGAACGGAAGCGTCCCGTTCTCGCGGACGAGGGTGAGCTGCTCGCTCAGGCGGTGCGCCAGGTGGATCGGGGCGGGCATGAGGACGTCCGTCTCGTCCACGGCGTAGCCGAACATGATGCCCTGGTCCCCGGCGCCCTGGCGGTCACGGGCGTCAACCGCAGTGCCCTCGCGGACCTCGCGGGAGTTGAAGACGCCGTCGGCGATCTCGCTGGACTGCTGCCCGATCGAGACCGAGACGCCGCAGCGCGCGCCGTCAAAGCCGTTGGCGGAGGAGTCGTAGCCGATGGAGAG
>JAGLBH010000020.1:0-6588 GCA_018260285.1 Arthrobacter sp.
TCCCCAATCCAGGAGGTTTCCGTGGCTCACCTGCTCGGCGCCGAGAACGTATCCGTGTCCTTCGCCACCCGAACGGTGCTCGACGGGGTGACGCTCGGCCTTGACGCCGGCGACCGCGTCGGCATGGTCGGCCGCAACGGCGACGGCAAGTCCACCCTCATGCGACTGCTTGCCCTGCGCCAGGAGCCGGACTCCGGCCGCGTGACCCACCGCGGCGGCGTGGATGTGGGCTACCTGGACCAGCGGGACGTCCTGGACCCGGAGTGGACGGTCAAGTACGCCCTCGTCGGGGACGCCCCGGACCACGTCTGGGCCTCGGACGCCCGCATCCGCGACATCATGAAGGGCCTCGTCGGGGAGATCGACGTCGACGCGCTCGTCGGCAACCTCTCCGGCGGACAGCGGCGTCGCGTAGCCCTCGCGCGCCTGCTCGCAGGGGACCACGACGTCATCATGCTCGACGAGCCCACGAACCACCTCGATATCGAGGGCGTGGCCTGGCTCGCCCAGCACATCAAGAACCGCTGGCGGGCCAATGAGGGCGCGCTGCTCGTCGTGACGCACGACCGCTGGTTCCTCGACGAGGTTTGCACCCTGACGTGGGAGGTGCACGACGGGATCGTGGACCACTTCGAGGGCGGCTACGCGGCCTACGTGCTGGCCCGCGCGGAGCGAGACCGCATGGCGAACGTCGTCGAGGGCAAGCGCCAGCAGCTCATGAAGAAGGAGCTCGCGTGGCTCCGCCGCGGCGCCCCTGCCCGCACGGCCAAGCCGAAGTTCCGCATCGAGGCCGCCAACGCGATCATCTCCGACGTCCCCGAGCCGCGCGACGAGGTCTCCCTCAAGAAGATGGCCACCGCCCGCCTGGGCAAGGACGTCTTCGACGCCGAGGACGTGAGCGTCAGCTTCAACGGCAAGCAGATCCTCGACAACGTGACCCTCCGTCTGGCCCCGGGGGAGCGCATCGGGATCGTCGGCGTCAACGGCGCGGGCAAGTCCACGATGCTCCGCCTCTTCTCAGGCGAGCTCGAGCCGGACACGGGCCGGGTGCGCCGCGGCAAGACCGTGGTTCCCGCGATCCTCACCCAGGAGGTGCGGGAGCTGGACTCGATGGCGGACATGCGCGTCATCGAGGTCATCCAGAGGGAGCGCCAGGTCTTCGAGATCGGCGGCAAGGAGGTCTCCGCCGGGCAGCTCGTGGAGCAGCTCGGCTTCACGCGGGAGAAGCAGTGGACTCCCGTCCGCGACCTCTCGGGCGGCGAGCGCCGTCGTCTCCAGCTGCTGCGCCTGCTCGTGGGCGAGCCGAACGTGCTCATGCTCGATGAGCCCACGAACGACCTCGACACGGACACGCTGGCCGCCGTCGAGGACGTCCTCGACTCCAGGCCGGGCACGCTCGAGGTCGGCTCCCCCGACCGCGACCTGCTCGAGCGCATCACCGACCACCCGGTGGCCCTCCTGGGCGACGGCAAGATCCGCGGCCTGCCGGGCGGCGTCGACCAGTACCTCGAGCTTCGCGAGGAGATGCTCGGGGCCAACAAGAAGCCCGCGTCCGACTCGATGCTCGGCTCCGGCTCCGGGAACGACGACGCCGCGGCCGCACAGTCTGCTGCCCCCGCCTACAGCGAGGCACAGCGCCGCCAGGCCCGGAAGGACCTGACCCGCCTGGAGCGCCAGCTCTCCAAGGCCGAAGCCGCTGAGACCACGCTCCTGGCCCGGCTCGCGGAGCTCTCTGCCGCCCAGGACTTCGAGGGGATCACGAAGGCCAACGCCGAGCTGCGCGAGCTGCAGGCCGCGCGCGACGACCTGGAGGGCCAGGTTCTCGAGGCCATGGAGATCGTGGGCGAATAAGGCCTCGCGTCATGTCGCAGAGAAGCCCTGCGGAGGAATTCCTCCGCAGGGCTTCTCTGTGAACGGCTGTGCAGGCTAGGAGCGGCCGACGCCCTGGTAGGTCCAGCCGGCGGCCTTGAAGGCCTTGCTGTCGATCACGTTGCGACCGTCGAAGATCACCCTGCCGCGCGTGTGGGGCGCGAGGTCCTCCGGCGTGAGATCCCGGTACTGCTTCCACTCCGTGAGGACTGCGACCAGGTCGGCCTTGGCCAGAGCCTCTTCCACCGTCTCAACATAGCTGAGCTCCGGGAAGCGGCGGCGGGAGTTGTTGATGGCCTCGGGGTCGGTGACCTTGACCGTGGCGCCCTGCAGCTGCAGCTGCTGAGCGATGCTCAAGGCGGGGGAGTCGCGGACGTCGTCGGACTCAGGCTTGAACGCGGTGCCGAGGACGGCGATGTTCTTGCCGATGAGCGAGCCGCCGAGCATCTCCCGCATGACCTCGACCGCGCGCGAGCGGCGTCGCATGTTGATGAGGTCGATTTCGCGGAGGAACGTCAGGGCCTGGTCTGCGCCCAGCTCCTCGGCGCGCGCGTTGAAGGCGCGGATGTCCTTCGGGAGGCATCCGCCGCCGAACCCGATTCCGGCGTTGAGGAACTTGCGCCCGATCCGGTCGTCCCTCCCGATCGCGTCGGCGAGGGACGTGACGTCTGCGCCGGTGAGCTCGCAGAGCTCGGCCATCGCGTTGACGAAGCTGATCTTGGTGGCCAGGAAGGAGTTGGCCGCGGTCTTCACGAGCTCAGCGGTCGGGAAGTTCACCACGAGGCGCGGAGTGCCCTCCGAGAGGGTCTGCGCGTAGACCTCGTCCAGAACGGCGACAGCGGCATCGGACTCGAGGCCGGACTCCACGCCGTAGACCAGGCGATCCGGGTGGAGGGTGTCCTTGACGGCATGGCCCTCTCGCAGGAACTCGGGGTTCCAGACCACCGTGATGCCATCGCGCGTGGAGCGGATCTCCTCCTGGAGGCGCAGCGCGGTCCCGACGGGTACGGTGGACTTGCCGACGAGGTACGAGCCCTCCTTGGCGAGCTCTGCGACACTCGTGAAGGCGGCGTTCACATAGGTGAGGTCAGCCGCGTTCTCTCCCACGCGCTGGGGAGTGCCGACGCAGATGAAGTGCACATCCGCCTCTGCCGCATCCTGGAAGTCCGTGGAGAAGGACAGGTTGCCCGTGTCCTGCGCCGCGAGGAGAAGCTCCGGCAGTCCCGGCTCGAAGAAGGGCGCGCGGCCGGCCTTCAGCTCGGCGATCTTCGCAGAGTCGACGTCGATCCCGACGACGGTGTGACCCAGCTTGGCCATGCTCGCAGCGTGGACCGCGCCAAGATAGCCGCAGCCGATTACAGAGATTTTCATGGTGCTCCTTGGGGATTCGGGGTCGTGAGTCCAGATCACGGTCCCTCTTGCCCGGGGATGGATCCGCTAGTCTCCTTCCCAGTCTAGTGAATGTCGTCAGAGAATGAGTCTCACCCGCAGACGCGCTCCCTCATGCCTCGCGGCGGCGCTGAGCGGGCAATGGCATAATGGTCAGAAGTGCCTCAGCGAGCAGAAGGCATTCTCCGCCCTGGTGTAATGGCAGCACGCCGACCTTTGGAGTCGTGCAGTTTAGGTTCGAATCCTAAGGGCGGAACTGGAGGCGAACGCCTCAGACCATGAAAGTGTCGTGGAGCGAGGAGCCCCTGGTGATGAGCGCAGCAGAGCAGACGAACGAGAGTGCCCAGTCCGGCCAGATCAGTGTCATTGTCATGGCGGCGGGTGCGGGCACCCGCATGAAGTCCGAGAAGCCGAAGGTCATGCACGAGATCGGCGGGCGCTCCCTCGTGGGCCATGTGCTCCGCGCGGCCCAGGAGCTCAACCCGCAGCGGGTTGTCGCCGTCGTGCGCCATCAGCGGGATCGGGTCGAGGAGCACATTCGCTCCATCGCCCCGGGAGTGCTCATCGCCGATCAGGACGAGATCCCCGGCACGGGCCGGGCTGTTCAGGCCGGCCTGGAGGCCCTGCGCGAGGACGGGTTCACCGAGGGAACGGTTCTGGTCATCAGCGGAGACACCCCCCTGCTGACCGCGGAGACTCTCAGCACGCTGGTCGAGTCCCATCGCTCTGGGGGCAACGCGGTGACGGTTCTCACAGCCGTGGTTCCGGATGCCTCCGGCTACGGGCGGATCATCCGCGGGGAAGGCGGAGAGGTGCTCGCCATTGTCGAGCACAAGGACGCCACTGAGGAACAGCGGCAGATCCGCGAGTTCAACGCGGGCGTCTACGCATACGACGCCGCTGTTCTCGCCGAGGCGCTTCCCAAGGTCACGACTGACAACGCCCAGGGCGAGATGTACCTGACGGATGTCCTGGGCCTGGCCCGAACCGCCGGAGGCCGGGTGGCTGCGCATGTGGTCGAGGACGTCTGGCAAGTCGAGGGCGCCAATGACCGCGTGCAGCTTGCAACGCTCGGCAGGGAGCTCAACCGCCGAACGGTCGAGCGGGCTATGCGCGCGGGGGCCGGCGTCGTCGATCCTGCGACGACGTGGATTGACGACACGGTGACCATCGGCCAGGACGTGACCCTTCTCCCCAACACTCAGCTCCACGGCACCACGAGCATCGCCGACGGCGCCACGGTGGGGCCCGACACCACGCTGACGAACGTCACCGTGGGGGAGGGGGCCTCGGTCATCCGCACGCACGGCTCCGACGCGCAGATCGGGGAGAACGCCACGGTGGGCCCCTTCGCCTACCTCCGTCCTGGCACGACGCTCGGAGCGAAGGGCAAGATCGGGACCTTCGTCGAGACGAAGAACGCGACGATCGGCCGCGGCTCCAAGGTTCCCCACCTCTCCTATGTGGGCGATGCGACGATCGGCGAGGAGTCGAACATCGGCGCCGCGAGCGTCTTCGTGAACTACGACGGCGAGAACAAGCACCACACGACGATCGGCAGCCATGTCCGGATGGGATCCGACAACATGTATGTGGCCCCTGTGACAGTGGGCGACGGCGCCTACTCCGGCGCGGGCACCGTCATCCGCAAGGACGTCCCCGCAGGAGCACTGGCGATCAGTGTGGCACCGCAGCGGAACATCGAGGGCTGGGTGGAGCAGAATCGCCCGGGAACGAGCGCGGCACAGGCCGCCGGGTCTCTCAAGGACTAGACTGGGTGTTCAGACACCCCTGTCTCTAACGATTGAACGAAGGATCTGGCTTCATGAGCGGAATCACTGCATACGGCGAGAAGAAACTGGTCTTGGCCTCTGGCCGAGCCCACCCGGAGCTCGCTCAGGAAGTCGCCCAGGAGCTCGGCACTGAGCTCCTCCCCGTGGACGCCTATGATTTTGCCAACGGAGAGATCTACGTCCGCTCGGCGGACAGCGTGCGCGGCACCGACGCCTTCATCATCCAGTCCCACCCGGCGCCCCTGAACAACTGGCTCATGGAGCAGCTCATCATGATCGACTCGATGAAGCGTGCCTCCGCCAAGCGCATCACTGTGGTGTCCCCGTTCTACCCGTACGCGCGCCAGGACAAGAAGGGCCGCGGCCGCGAGCCGATCTCGGCCCGTCTGGTGTCGGATCTCTACAAGACAGCGGGCGCTGACCGCATCATGTCCGTGGATCTCCACACCGCGCAGATCCAGGGCTTCTTCGACGGCCCCGTCGACCATCTCATGGCGATTCCCCTCCTGGCGGACTACATCCGCTCTCGCGTCGGCTCTGACGATGTCACCGTGGTCTCTCCTGACACGGGACGCGTTCGCGTGGCTGAGCAGTGGGCTGAGATGCTCGGCGGAGCCCCGCTGGCCTTCGTCCACAAGTCCCGGGATCTCACTGTTCCGAACCAGGCTGTCTCCAAGACGGTCGTGGGCCAGGTTGAGGGGCGCACGTGCGTGCTCATCGATGACATGATCGACACCGGCGGAACCATTGCGGGCGCAGTTCAGGTGCTCAAGAACGCCGGGGCGAAGGACGTCATCATCGCCGCAACACACGCTGTTTTCTCTTCGCCCGCAGCCCAGCGTCTGGCCGAGTGCGGCGCACGCGAGGTCGTTGTGACGAACACCCTTCCGATCCCAGCGGAGAAGCGCTTCGAGACCCTGACCGTGCTCTCGATCGCTCCGCTCATCGCCCGGGCGATCCGCGAGGTCTTCGAGGACGGGTCCGTGACGAGCCTGTTTGACGGGAAGGCTTAGGCGGAACTGCTCAAGCTGTCATGAATGCTTGAGGCAAGCAAAGACCTTCGGGGCAGAATGCTGGCATGTGATGGGCGGGCAACCTGCACGGAGGTCTTTTTTGTGCAGACCGCCATTGGGAGATCGTAGCGCGCTGGAGGGGGCAGAGCTCCTTGTCTGATCCAACGTGAGCACTCGAGCTCATATTACGATATGCAGGATCAAGGGGGCATCGGACCAGCTGGCCCGAGAGTTTTTCACAAGGCGTCGCTAACCCAGCCACTCACAAGGACGTCGATTCATATGAGCCACCACACAGTCAAGATCATCCTGACTGAACTTGGAGAGATCCGTGCCTTGGGAAAGTGCTGTGGCCGCAGCCCGTTCGTCTTCTCGTTCGTGGCCCTCTGCCTGGGCGAGTGAGGATCAGCGAATGAGACCTCGAATCCCGCAGTGACACTGATCTCGCAATGCCTAGCGATCTACCCGTAATGATCACCAGGTCAGTGTGCGCCGCAGGCCTCTGGAACCTGCCCGATCTTGTC
>JAGLBH010000020.1:6598-10828 GCA_018260285.1 Arthrobacter sp.
GCGATTCAGGACCGGATCCAGCTGACTCAAGCTCATAAATGTTCAAAAGCCGTTCCACGATCGTCGTGATCGCCGAGCGCCCGTCTTTCCTCACGATCAGGTTCCCTTCCAGTGCTCTGAAGCACAGCGTTCAAGCGTTACCTCTAGCTATCCCAGGTCGTGACCATGCCCTGAATCCTCCAGTGGTGCTCCTTGCCCGTGCTCTGGGACCGGCGGATCGTGTCTCAGGTGCGGTGTAGAACTTATCCTTCACGCTTCAGCTCGCCTCGACCCTGGAGGCAAAAAGTCGTGTAGATCGTATCGTGAATCGCTCCGGGTTGGTCAGAGGGCCTGATCTGCACAGCTGAATGCCCTCAGGGCTTCAGTGAGATTTCCTCATGAACCGCATCAGCGAGTTGTCTGCCTTCTCATGGACAAGATCAACCAGAACCCTGGCCTGCCAGTGAGAACCGCGTCCGGCAATGTCGGGGAGCAGCTAGGGATCTTCCCGGAGGCCCTGCGGAGCTGAGGCTTTCAGCGCCGCATCGATGAGCAGCAGGCACCCGGTGATACAACCGCAGAGCGAGCCCGATCCTTTGCCAAGCGAGCTCATCTTTCGCGCAGGCGGAGCCATGCTGCCAGCAGAGCAGACGGATGCGTTCATCGATCAGCATCGTCACGATCACACAGTCGTCTCGGTCTGCCGCCGTCTCACCGCCAGTGTTATGCCCGGTCGCTGCGAGTTCTTACTGGGCTCGCATGGTCAGGAAGCCTTTGAAGCGCTCCATCACGGACGGCCTTGTTGACCAGCGGCTGAGGCTGTCCCGTCAGGAAGGCTGCATGTTCTCAGGGGTGCGGAAGATGTGGAAGGAGTGCCACCGTTTCCCCGCATGATGAGGGTGTCACGTGAACTGTGGAGCGCAGGATGAAGGCAGGAGGTGCTTCTATGGTTTTCGTCAAGCAGCCAGAGCTACCCGTGGTGGGCGGGACTCATAGAACGGGACTGCTGAAGGTTTGATTGACACTTTGCCTGTGAGGATTTGATCCTTGCGGGTGGAAGGATGTTCATCATGCCCAAAGCCTTTCCCGAAGAGTTCCGCCGCGATGTCGTCGCGGTTGCCCGCAAGGGCGAAGCGCCCATCACCCAGATCGCCAAGGACTTCGGCGTCTCACCGGCTGCCCTGCACCGCTGGATGAAGATCGCCGACAGAGAAGACGGGGTGAAGTCCGGCGCCGTGTCCGATGACGCCGCGAAGCTGCGAGAGGCCAACAAACGCATCCGGCTCCTGGAACAGGAAGCGGAAGTCATGCGCCGTGCCGTGGCCTACTTGTCCCGGGACATCAATCCAAAAAAATGATGTACCCGCTGGTCCGCGAGCTGGCTGCCAGGGACGCCCCGATCAGGGTTCCCGTGGCAGTGTCCTGCCGGGTACTGAATTTCTCCAGACAGGCCTACTACCAGTGGGCCGCCAACCCCGTCCCGGCCCGGGACTGGGAAGAAGCCCACCTGATCAACGCCGCGATCGATCACCACCGCGACGATCCTGCCTTCGGCTACCGGTTCATCGCCGATGAGATCAACGCCGGTCCCGGCCCCGTGGCCAGTGAACGCCGGATCTGGCGGCTGTGCTCGGAGAACGGCATCCTCTCGGTGATCCACCGCCGGCGCCGGTCAGGGCTCAAGGCCGGCCCTCCGGTCCACGATGACCTCATCGAACGGGACTTCAGCGCCACGGCACCGAACCGGAAATGGCTCACGGACATCACCGAGCACCACACCGCGGAGGGCAAGCTGTACCTGTGCGCCATCAAGGACCTGCACTCAAACCGGATCGTCGGGTACTCGATGGACGGGCGGATGAAAGCGTCCCTGGCCGTCGCCGCCCTGGACCATGCCGTGGCGCTGAGGAAACCGGCGGGCACGGTGGTGCACTCGGACCGCGGGTCCCAGTTCAGATCCAGAAAGTTCGTCCTGGCCCTGAACACCTACGGCCTGAACGGATCGATGGGCCGGGTCGGTGCATGCGGTGACAATGCCGCGATGGAATCGTTTTTCTCCCTGCTGCAAAAGAACGTCCTGAACCGGAAACGATGGGAAACCCGGGCTGAACTCCGGCTTGCCATCACGACCTGGATCGAGCGCAGCTACCACCGAAAACGCCGTCAACGCGCCCTCGGACGGCTGACACCCATCGAGTTTGAGACAATAAAAAACGCGGCCTCAGCCGCGTAAGAAATTATCAACCCCAGCTGTCAACTAAACCTTCAGCAGTCCCCATCGCTGAACGCCTCCCCGCGGACGATCGACACCAGAGTCTCCGGCGGCCAACGGCGCAGTCGTGCGGCACTGACCGGGGAGTCCACAGGCTGAAGGGGCGGCGTCGAGGATGCGGGTGTCGTTCTCATGCGCCCCTCGCACGGCCCCCCCTGCCTGCTGACAGATCCCGGCAGCGATCACGGAAGGTCATCAGCACCACGAGATGGAGCTCTCATGGCCACAGCGTTTGACGAGAGTCGGGGTCTGCCGTCCGCGCGCCGGAACGGGCGTCTGTTCTGTCCCGGAAATAATGGAGGTGAGGAGATTGGAAAAGGGGAGATTTTCTCGTGCCCGTGAAATATGCGGATGATCTTAGAGATTGCGCTGTGGTGTTTGTCTTTCATGCACAAGCCAACCCCGAGACCGCGAGCGGATCAATCACTGGGACCGCCCCGTTTTGTGCTGATCCGGAGACTTGGGGCGTAGTGAGCGCGGTTCGGTTGATGATTTCATCTTCGATGGTCAAGAGTTTCCCCGGCCCTCTTTGCCGTCTGCGGCGGTTGTAGGTTCTTTCGGTCCAGGGCGTGATGACCAGCCTGAGGTGCTGCCCTTGTGCTCCAGCGCTGACGATCCAGGACGTGCTTCTGGACCCTTTCCATTGAAGCGGTCAGTCCGTGGCGGCGCAGTGATTCAACGAAGCGGCGGGGCCGGAGCGGGGATCCTCGATCCGAGTGCACCACGCTCCCTTCCGGGCGGTGTGCACGATGGGCACGTGAACGGATCCCCTCCACAGGTTTGACATAGGTAAGCCTAACCTAATACGGTTAGTGAGTCGCTATTACGTGACGCCTGTGTATGCTAATTGAGTGTCAGGAGCACATGATGTATCTCTCCCGCCGCATTGTCCTGGGCGGCGCTGCCACCGCCGTCGGACTCCTGCTCACCTCGTGTGGGCAGAATTCTGCAGAGAACGCCGGCGGCGCGGCCTCGGCGTCGTCCTCCAACACGTCGGGCAGCGGGAGCGTGAGCATCAAGCACGCTCAGGGCACGACGGAGGTTCCCAAGAACCCCAAGAAGGTCTTCACCTTTGACTTCGGGGTGCTCAACTCGCTCCAGGCGCTCGGCCTCGACGTGCAGGGCGTGCCGGAGGTCCAGTGGCCTGAGGATCTGGCCAAGTACAAGGACTCCAAGTACACGAAGGTCGGCGGAAGCAAGGAGCCTGACTTCGAGAAGATCGCCACGGAGAAGCCGGATCTCATCATCATCTCGGCCCGTGCGGCGAAGGCCTACCCGGAGCTGAGCAAGATCGCCCCGACGATCGACCTCTCCGTTGACCCCAAGCGCATGTGGGCCTCCTTCGTGGAGCACACCCAGGCGCTGGGCGCGATCTTCGGCAAGGAAGCGGAGGCCAAGGCGAAGATCGCCGAGCTGGAGTCCCTCAGCGCCTCCGTGGCGAAGGAGGCCAAGGGCAAGGGGACGGCCCTCTTCCTCATGGTCTCCGGGGGCACGGTGACGGCCTTCGGCAAGAACTCCCGCTTCGGACTGCTCTACGAGCCCCTGGGGCTGACTCCCGTTGCGGGCCTGGACACCGATGACCGCCACGGCCAGGCCGTCTCCTTCGAGCTCATCAAGGAGAAGAACCCCGACCGCCTGTACGTCCTCGACCGCGATCAGGCCGTGGGTCAGAGCAAGCCGGGGCAGAGCGCCAAGGAGGTGCTCAACAACCCGCTGGTCGCCTCGACGAAGGCCGCTCGCAGCGGCAAGATCGCCTATGTGAACCCCGCCCGCTGGTACCTCGTCGGGTACGGGCTGGAGAACCTCGAGGTCATGATCGGGGACGTGCGATCCAACCTCTGACCAGAACCCCCGAGAACCGAACCGGCGGGCAGCGCCGGGGTCTGCTCGCAGCGGCGACCGTCGCCCTCCTGGGGCTGGCCTGCGTCAGCGCCCTCGTGGGCGTGTCGGACGTCAGCCTGACGTCGCTGGCCGCGGGC
>JAGLBH010000020.1:10838-16993 GCA_018260285.1 Arthrobacter sp.
AGCGACGCCTGGGAGGTGCTCTGGACGTCGCGCATCCCGCGGACGCTCGCCATCCTCCTCTCCGGAACGGCCCTGGCCGTGGCCGGGCTCATCATGCAGCTCATCGCGCGCAACCGCTTCGTCGAGCCCTCCACGGTGGGGACCACTGAGTCGGCGCTCCTCGGGGTGCTCATCGCCCTCGTGCTCGTTCCCGGCGCACCGCCGATCGCGAAGATGGCGATTGCGACGACGACGGCTCTGGCCGGCACGGCTCTCTTCCTCGCTGTCGTCCGCCGTCTCCCGTCCAGGGAGAGCCTGCTCGTGCCGCTCGTCGGGATCATGCTCGGCGGTGTCATCTCGGGGGTGACGACGATGTTCGCCTACGAGGCCAACCTCCTGCAGAACCTCAACTCCTGGGCCTTCGGCGACTTCTCGCGGGTGCTCCAGGGGCGCTACGAGCTGCTGTGGGTCGTGGGCGCCGCCGCAGTCGCGGGATGCCTCGCCGCGGACCGCTTCACCCTGGCGGCCCTGGGGGAGGGCGTCACGCGCAGCCTCGGCCTCAACCATGCGTCCGTGGTCCGGTTCGGCGTGGTCATCGTGTCCGTCATCTCGGCGGTCACGGTGACCACGGTGGGGGCGCTGCCGTTCCTGGGGCTGGTCGTGCCGAACCTCGTCTCCCTCTTCGTGGGGGACAACGCCCGCCGAGCCGTCCCCTGGGTAGCCCTCCTCGGCGCGGGGCTGGTGCTCGCGGGCGACATCCTCGCGCGGCTCATCCGC
The DNA here is from genome assembly GCA_018260285.1 of Arthrobacter sp. GTDB lineage: Bacteria > Actinomycetota > Actinomycetes > Actinomycetales > Micrococcaceae > Falsarthrobacter. The sequence goes on from JAGLBH010000020.1 coordinate 11,595, forward strand.
TACCCCTTCGAAGTGCCCGTGGGGCTTGTCATGAGCGTCATCGGGGCCGGCGTGTTCCTGTTCCTGCTGTGGCGGCAGGAATCCCTGAGATCAGCGGGAGGCCGGGCATGAGGGCCAGGCTCTCCTCCCCGGCCTCGGTGACGGCTCTGCTGGCGGCCCTCGCCGTCGGACTCGTCTGCCTCTTCGCCTTCGGCGACCTCAGCGGGGCGGTGGACTACATCCTGCCGCGCCGGCTGCAGAAGGTCGCCTCGATGTCCGTCGTCGCGGTGGCGGTGGCACTGTCCACGCTCATCTTCCAGACCGTCACGGCGAACCGGCTCCTCACGCCGTCCATCATGGGGCTGGACGCGCTCTACATCCTCCTGCAGACGGGTCTCGTCGCCGCGCTGGGCGCCCACACCTGGGTGTCTGCCGACGCTCGGGCGCGCTTCGCCGTGGAGACCGCGCTGCTCCTCGGCTTCTCAGTCCTCCTCTACAGCCGCGTGCTCACCGGCAGGTCTCGCTCGCTGCACCTTCTGCTGCTCGTCGGCCTCGTGCTGGGAACGCTGTTCCGCGGGATCTCCGGCCTCATCCAGCGCCTCATTGACCCGAACGACTACCTGGTGCTCCAGGATCTCTACTTCGCCTCCTTCAACCAGGTCTCCCCGGAGCTGCTGGGCCTGGGGAGCGCGATCATCGCCGTCTGCGCGGCGGTCGTGTGGCGGATGCGGCGGGTCCTGGACGTGCTGGCGCTCGGCAGGGAGTCTGCCGTGAGCCTGGGCGTGCCGTACCCCAGAGCGGTGGCCGCGCTCCTGCTGCTCTCCGCAGTGCTCGTGGCGGTTTCGACGGCGCTCGTGGGCCCCGTGACGTTCTTCGGGCTGCTCGTCGTCTCGGTGGCCTACCAGCTGTGCCGGCGTCCGCAGCACGCGTGGCTCATGCCGATGGCCTCGCTCGTCGGTGTCGTGGCCCTCGTGGGCGGCCAGCTGCTGCTCGAGCGGCTCCTCTCCTTCACAACGCCGCTGGCCGTCATCCTCGAGCTGATCGGCGGCCTCGTCTTCCTCGTCCTCGTCCTGAAAGGGTCTGTGAAATGACATCCGGAGAACACGATGAGCGGAGTGCGGCGATGATCGACGTCCGGTCCGTCAGCCTCTCCTACGGCTCCTCCCGCGTGCTCGACGACGTGAGCCTCACCATCCCCGCCGGGGGAGTGACCTCCGTCATCGGGCCCAACGGTGCGGGGAAGTCCACCCTCCTCTCCGTCATCTCGAGGCTCCAGGCCGCCGACTCCGGCTCTGTCCGGGTCAAAGGGATGGACGTGAGCACGACGCCGAGCGGGCAGCTTGCGAAGACCCTGGCCATCCTGCGGCAGGAGAACCACGTGACGCTCAGACTGACCGTGGAAGACCTCGTCCTCTTCGGGCGTTACCCGCACACGAAAGGGCGGCCTGGCACAGAGGACCGGCAGATCGCGGCGGACGCCATCGCCGAGGTGGGGCTTCAGGACCTCCGGCTGCGGACCCTGGACGAGCTCTCCGGAGGACAGCGGCAGCGGGCCTATATCGCGATGGTGCTCGCCCAGGACGCGGAGTGCATTCTGCTGGACGAGCCGCTCAACAACCTCGACCTGAAGCACAGCCTCGCCATCATGCGGCTGGCCCGCCGCCTGGCGGACGAGCGGGGCAAGACGATCGTCGTCGTCATCCACGACATCAATGTGGCGGCATGCCACTCGGACACGCTCGTGGCGATGAAGGACGGCCGGGTGGTCGCCCAGGGAGGCCCTCAGGAGATCATGCAGCCGGATCTGCTGGAACAGGTTTTCGACACGGAGATCGAGGTGAGGGAGATCGACGGGCACCCGATCGCGCTGTGCTTCTGAGGTGGGGATAGGATCACTGAATGAAGCGTCTGTCGTGTGCCCGTCTTCCCAGAGGAGCTGCGCAAATCATCGGGATGATGATTTTTGGCTCTGCCCTGATGGTGTTCCTTGTGGCATTGTTGACTCTCTCTGGATCTGATCTGGTGTTGGGGCTGATTCTTGCGGTCATTATTCTGCTGACAGGGCTGCCAGTCGTAAGAATGCGGGTGCTTCTGGACATAAATGACCAAGAAATTCTGATCCAGTGCTGGCCGCTTCTGAGGGTAAAAGTCAGGATTTCTGACATCTGTTCTGCAGAACCCATGCCTCCGACCGGGGTCGCTGAAGGATTCGGTTACCGCATCCTGGGAAGGAAGCGCCGGGGAATTCTCGTGGGTGGGCCCTGCATCCTTCTTCGTTGTACCGATCTCACATGGATCATCTCTGTTGAGGATGCTGTGGCCGTCTCAGAAGCCATCACCAGGACAGCAGAATCCGATTGCAGGGTTGCCCGCCTTGGCTGAGTGATGGTGTCTCGCAGGTATGGTCGCACCACCAGGCTCTATGTTCCGGCCAGGGTGAAGCAGCTGTCCCTGAATTTGGGATGCATACTGAATCCGGGTGTGATCCTTGCAGTCTGAAAGAGGCGATGCACTCAGGTTTGTCTCGTTTTTAGGGTTCAGTCTTTGCCATGGGAGTCACTTTAATGCGGATCGTATTCTCTAGGTCTTTCCCTGCCTCCTCCCATCGCGATCGCCTACCATAGGGAGCATCTGAGAGCCTTCCCCAGCCGCACCCCGAAAGGCCCCCGCCATGCATGAGATCACCTGCCCCCACTGCGGAAAAGCGTTCACGATCGACGAGGCGGGATACGCCGACATCGCTCAGCAGGTGCGGGACAAGGAGTTCGAGAAGTCGCTCCACGAGCGGCTCGAGCTGGCGGAGAAGGACAAGCAGGCCGCCCTGGAGCTGGCCCAGGCGCAGGCGGCGGCCAAGCTCAAGGACGCCGCCGCGGCCCAGGAGAAGCGCATCCAGGAGCTGCAGGCTGCGGTGGAGGCCGGCGAACTCCAGAAGCAGCTCGCCGTCCAGGAGGCTCTCAACGCCGTCGAGAAGCAGCGGGACGAGCTGAAGAACGAGCTGGAGCAGGCCCAGCGGGAGAAGTCCTCCGCCGTGGAGCTCGCCGAGGCGAAGCTCTCCGCCGAGCTGCAGAAGATCGCCACGGCCAAGGACGTCGAGATCCAGGAGCTCAAGGCCAAGCTCGAGGCCGCGGAGACGGCCAAGCAGCTGGAGGTCGCCCAGAAGACCAGCCTCGTGGAGCGGGAGCGGGACGAGCTCAAGAGTGGCCTCGAGCGGGCCGAGCTGGAGAAGAGGCTCGCGGAGCAGTCCCTCAAGGACAAGTACGAGACGCAGCTCAAGGACCGCGACGAGGCGATCGAGCGCCTCCGGGACATGAAAGCCAGGCTCTCCACCAAAATGGTCGGCGAGACGCTTGAGCAGCACTGCGAGATCGAGTTCAACCGTGTGCGCATGATGGCGTTTCCGAATGCCTATTTCGAGAAGGACAACGACGCCCGCTCCGGCAGCAAGGGCGATTTCATCTTCCGGGACTCGGACGAGCACGGCACCGAGATCATCTCCATCATGTTCGAGATGAAGAACGAGGCGGACACGACGGCCACGAAGAAGAAGAACGAGGACTTCTTCAAGGAGCTGGACAAGGACCGCACGGAGAAGGGGTGCGAGTACGCCATTCTCGTGTCCCTCCTGGAGCCGGACAACGAGTTCTACAACACGGGCATCGCGGACGTCTCCTACAGGTATTCGAAGATGTTCGTCGTGCGCCCGCAGTTCTTCCTTCAGATGATCACGCTCCTGCGCAACGCGGCGCTCAGCTCGCTCGAGTACAAGAACGAGCTGGCCCAGGTCAAGGCGCAGAATATCGACATCACGCATTTCGAGGATCAGCTCGACGCCTTCAAGAATGCGTTCGGCCGCAATTACGATCTTGCCTCGCGGAAATTCAGCGACGCGATTGCGGCCATCGACAAGTCGATTGACCAGCTGCAGAAGGTCAAGGAGAACCTCCTGGGATCCGAGCGGAACCTGCGCCTGGCCAATGACAAGGCCCAGGATGTGACGATCAAGAAGCTGACCCGGAAAAACCCGACGATGGCGGCGAAGTTTGCCGAGCTGGAATCTCGGAAGACCGAGAGCCAGGGGAGTCTCCCCCTCGAGGGCTGAGGCTGTCACAGGCGCCGGCGTGCCGTGAGAGTCCGGTGATCAGAAGACCTTTTTCACCTGTCAGCTTTGACCCACTATCATGATGTTTATGAATTCTTTCGAATCCGCACCCTCTGTCAATTCCTCCGGTCTTGTCACCCCTCAGGGTGGCACGCCCGAGAATCTGAGCCTTCCGCTGTACGGGGCCTCGCCCAAGCAGGCCATCACCCGCTTCTTCAAGCGGTACGCGAAGTTCGAAGGGCGCTCCAGCCGCAGCGAGTACTGGTGGGCGTACCTCGCCTTGAGCGTCATCTCGGTGGTTCTCATGGGCATCGCCACGGCCACGGCCACGGTCAAGGACGTTGCCACGACGTCGACGGCCTTCTCGTCTGACACGACGACCCAGGTCACCGAGTACTCCCCGCTCGGCAACGTCCTGCTCATCATCCTCGCGATCATCGGGCTGGCCACACTGATCCCGTCGATCTCATCGGCCGTGCGCCGGCTTCACGACGCGAACTACTCCGGCTGGCTGTACCTGCTGGTCCTCGTTCCGATCCTGGGCCCCATTGCAGTCATGGTGCTGCTCGCCATGCCCTCCAAGCCCGAGGGCCAGCGCTTCGACGGGGCTGCAGCCCGCCAGCAGGCTGCAGGCGGCTTCTAGCCACCCCGGGCGCTTCTGACAGCTCCCTGATCTCCGGCCGTGGTGAGAACATCGTTCTCACCACGGCCTTTGTGTGTGCCCGGCCTTCTACTGCAGGGCCTCTGGCTGCAGGGGTGACCAGCGGCGGGCTGCATGCCGCAGACCCGTGAAGCCGCCGAGGAGGCTCAGCCCCGCCGGCGTCGTCGGCAGATAGTCCGTGAGGGCTGGGGAGCTGAGGAGCACCGCACACCACTGCCCCCGGGAGACGGCCACGTTGAGGCGGTTGGGGGAGAGCAGGAAGTCCATGCCGCGCGGCACGTCGCCGGCGGAGGACGCCGCCATCGAGACGATGACCACGGGCGCCTCCTGCCCCTGGAACTTGTCCACCGTGCCAACGCGCACGCCAGCCAGCTTGGGGTCCTCCGCGAGCGCCGCCGCGATGAGGTCCACCTGGGCGTTGTAAGCGGCAACCACGAGGAGGTCCTCGGCGGTGAGCGGGGAGTCCTCCCGCGGGCGTCCGGCCCCGTCCGGCCCCGGGTTCCACGGCAGCCCGAGAAACTGGCGTGCGAGGCCGACGACGGCGGCCGCCTCTTCCGCCGAGGACGTCGTGTTGCCCGCGTGCTCCACGTCGAGCCGGTGCACGCCGGGGTCCACTCCATCCAGGCGGCGATGGGAGGCGGCGTCGGCAGAGTGGAGTCT
>JAGLBH010000210.1 GCA_018260285.1 Arthrobacter sp.
GGCGGGGACGTCTTTGCCGAGCCACTTGCCGACCACGCCGTCGTACCGGCCGCCGCCGGCCACGGACGAGCTCGATCCGGCGTGGGCCACCTCGAAGATGGGGCCGGTGTAGTAGCCCATGCCGCGGACGAGGGTGGGGTCGAAGACCACGCGGGCCTCCGGGAACGCCTCGGACACGGCCTCGGCGACCGCCGGAAGGTCGTAGAGCTCAACGCCCTCGACCGACCCGAGGGGCGAGTCTGTGCCGAGCCGCTCGAGGATGCCCACGAGCGCCTCGACCTGGCCGGGGGCCGCGCCGACCTTCTCGACGAGCTCGGTGCGGACCCCGTCCATGCCGATCTTGTCCAGCTTGTCCACGGTGATGAGGACCCTGCCGTGGTCCTCCGGGGCGAGGCCGGCGGAGACGAGAAGGTCCGTGAGGATGCGGCGGTCGTTGACGCGCACGGTGGCTCCCTCGGCCAGGCCGAGGCGGGTCAGCGCGTCCAGCGTGGCCGTGACGAGCTCGATCTCGGCGAGGACGGACTCTTCGCCGATGATGTCGATGTCGCACTGCACGAACTGGCGGTAGCGGCCCTTCTGGGGGCGCTCCGCTCGCCACACGGGGCCCGTCTGGAAGGAGCGGAAGACCGCAGGCAGCTCGGCCTGGTTGCTCGCGTAGAAGCGGGTGAGCGGCACGGTCAGGTCGTACCGCAGGGCGGAGTCCACAGCGGCCGCGGGCAGCAGCGGCTCCTGGGGGTCGAGGCCGCGCTTCTGGATCTCGAAGAGCATGGACTCGTTGTCCCCGCCCTGGCCGGACTTCAGGCGCTCAATCGGCTCGACGGCCGGCGTTTCGATCTGGGTGAAGCCGTGCTCCGCGTAGGTCTGCCGGATGATCTCGAGGACGCGCTGGCGCCGCTGGAAGGACTCGGGCAGGATATCGCGCATGCCGCGCGCGGGAACGACTTTTGGGCTCATGCCTCCAGTTTAGTGCGCCGCGCCTTCCGGGCCGGGCGGAATGCTACGCCGGGGCCCCCTCCCCCACAAGGGCCTGCGGAAAAACCCGCGCGTTTTCCCTCCCGGGCTCCCCCGGGCCGCTCTCCCCCGGACAGACTGAGGGCACACGGCTCACCACTCACCGTTCGGTCCCTCTCAAGGAGTCACCATGAGCAAGCGCTCTCACACCCGCATCGCCCTCACCGCTACGAGCCTCCTGGCCGTCAGTGCGCTCATGTCCCCGGCGGCGACGGCGTCGTCCGCCCCCTCCGGAGCGCATTTCGGCGGAACCGCCGCAGCCTCCCAGCCAAAGGCCTGGGGCCCGGACGCCGTGAACACCGCGTCCTCCCGCGAGGGCACGGCCCCCGCGAAGGCCAGCTACTTCGCCTCCTACGGCAAGGTGGTGCTGTACTACAACGACGCGAATGCGCCGTCGTACCGGAGCCTCATCGCCAGCGCGGCGAGCATCTGGAACAGCTCCCTCACCCGCGTGCAGCTCGTGCGCACCACCGGGAGCGGGGACATCCGGTACTACGAGGGGAACTTCGGCGATGCAGGCTCCACCGCCCGCTGGAGCTCCCCGGGCCACGGCACGATCAACATCGACTACGCCCAGACGAACACCTACAGCCCCCTGCGCGTGGTGGCCCACGAGACCGGCCACGTCATCGGCAGCCTGCCGGACCACTACTCGGGCCCCTGCTCTGAGCTGATGTCCGGCGGCGGCCCAGGCCCGGGCTGCACCAGCCCGTACCCGAACGCCTCGGAGCGCCAGCGCACCGACGCCAACTACTGAGAGCCCCGCCCCCGCCGGTCCCCGTCAGGAGCCCCTGCCCGCACACCCCCGGGCAGGGGCTCCTGCGCGCCCGGTAGCCTGGCCCTATGAGCATGCTCTTCCCTGACGACGCGCTGCCCCGGGCCTCTCGCGAGATCGCGCCGGGCGCGGTGCACATCCCCGGCTTCCTCAGCCTCGAGGAGCAGGCCTGGATCGTGGGGCAGTACCGGCAGTGGCGAGCGGGGCCCGTGCCGCCGCACCACCCGATCATCTCGGGGCACCCGATGAGCGTGGAGTCGCTCTGCCTGGGGCTGCACTGGACCCAGGGCGGCTACAGCGAGCGCGCCGAAGCCCTGGGAGGCCGGAGAGTGCTCCCCGTGCCGGACTGGACGGTCCGGCTCGCCCGCCGCGCTGCCGACGAGGCCCAGGCCCTCACCGCCGCGGACCTCCTCCCGGACGGTGCCTTCGCCCCGGACATGCTTCTGGCCAACTACTACGCCCCCGGCGCGGTCATGGGCCTGCACCAGGACGCCCACGAGGAGACGCGCGCGCCCATCGTATCCCTCTCCCTGGGGGACTCGTGCCTGTTCCGCCTCGGCGGCTCGGAGCACCGGGGCCAGCCGTGGCAGGACGTGCGGCTCGTCTCAGGGGACCTTCTCGTCTTCGGCGGGCCGGCCCGCTTCGCGTTCCACGGGGTGCCCAAGGTCTTCCCCGGCACCTCCCCCGCGGGGATCGGCCTCTCTCCCGACGACGGCGGGCCCGGCGGCCGCATCAACCTGACCGTCCGCCAGGTGAGGCCGGTGCGTCAGGAGACGTCCACCATGCAGAGCACCCCGTTGTGATCCGGCGAGGAGAGGATGTAGCGCACGCTCCCCGTGCCGCACACGGCCTCGTCCTTCGTGTCCCAGTGAACGCGGGTCACGCGGACGACGCCGCCGGCCGCCGTGTCCGTGCAGGCCGCCACGCGGGAGGCGCTGCCGGGCGAGTCCGGGGCCGCGATGCAGTCCCCCGGCCGGGCGTTGACCTGGAGGCAGGCAGGCTTGCCGTTCACGGTGGCCTTGCCCTCTGAGGGGGCGCAGGCGGCCTTCGGGAAGGCGGTGTTGGACCCGCCGGCCACAACCCGGTAGGCGGCGGTCGGAGCGGAGCAGTCCACCGCTGCGGCGGTCCCGTTGACGGGGGC
>JAGLBH010000211.1:0-340 GCA_018260285.1 Arthrobacter sp.
CGGGAACTGCCGCGCACGACCACGCTGCCGCCTCCACACACGCCCTCGCCCTGGGGATGCCCGTCCTCAGCGTGGACTACCGGCTCGCCCCCGAACACCCGTTCCCCCGGCCCTTCGAGGACTGCTGGTCCGCCCTGACGTGGCTCCTTGCCCATGCCGGCGAGCTGGGGGCGGACCCCGAGCGCATCGCCGTCGGCGGCATGAGCGCGGGCGGCCTCCTCGCCGCCTCGGTGGCACAGCGCGCTGCCGACGAGGGCATTCGCCTCTGCTTCCAGGCCCTCGTCTACCCGATGCTGGACGACCGCACCGTTCTGGCCCGCCCCGAGGGCCGAGGCCGCGT
>JAGLBH010000211.1:350-2891 GCA_018260285.1 Arthrobacter sp.
CCGCCCGGAGGCGGGATCTCGGCGGGCTGGCCCCTGCGTGGATCGGCGTGGGGGATCTGGACCTCTTCGCCCCCGAGAACCTCGACTACGCGCGGCGTCTCGAGGCGAGCGGCGTGCCCTGCGAGCTCGTCACGGTGCCCGGCATGTACCACGCAGCGGACACCTGGCGGCCCGAAGCCGAGTCCATGCAGCGGTTCCTCGAGAGCATGCACCGGGCAGTTCGCGCCGCGTGTGAGTAGGATTCCAGCATGTTGACCATCATCGGGGAAGCCCTCATTGACATTGTTCGCCGCGACGGATCCGAGCGCTCCTTCCCGGGCGGCAGCCCCTTCAACGTGGCCATCGGCCTGGCCCGTCTGGACCAGGAGGTGCAGTTCATCGGCCGCATCGGCCAGGACGAGCACGGCGCCCTTCTCACGGACGCCCTCACCCGCGAGGGGGTTCGCGTGGTCCTTCCCCCGGTGGACGCCCCCACCTCCACCGCCGCAGCCGTCATCGACGACGCCGGGGCCGCCTCCTACGATTTCCGCATCGACTGGTCCCTGCCCGCCCTCCAGGAGGCCGCTCCCGAGGTGCTGGCCGGCTCGACCGTGGTGCACACGGGGTCCATCGCGTCCGTGCTCGAACCGGGCTGCCAGGAGGTGGAGCGGCTGTTCGAAGGGGCCCGCGCGTCGTCGACCCTGACGTTCGACCCGAACTGCCGTCCGAGCATCACAACGGACCCGGAGGCCGTCCGGGGGACGGTCGAGCGCTTTGCTGCGCTCGCGGACGTCGTCAAGGCCTCTGACGAGGACCTCGAATGGCTGTACCCCGGGGCGGACCCCCTGGACTCCGCCCGGAGGTGGCGTGAGCTGGGCCCGGCGCTCGTCGTCGTGACGCGCGGAGGCGAGGGCCCGTGGGCCGTGAGCGCCGCGGGCGAGTGCGCTGTGCCTGCGCCCCGGGTGACGGTGGCGGACACGGTCGGCGCGGGGGACTCCTTCATGGCGGCCCTCATCAGCGGGATCGCGGACCGAGGGATGGACGGGGCAGCAGAGCGGGAGCGCCTCCGCAGCCTGACGAGCGAAGACCTCGAGGAGCTGCTCCGGGAGTGCGCGACGGCGGCCGCAGTGACAGTCTCGCGGCACGGCGCGCAGCCTCCTCGGCGCAGCGAGCTCTGACCTCGCCGCTGAGAGGATCCCGGCTGCGCCAGAACGCATGTCGCAGGCTGGGGGCGGCCATAGGGGGTTCATAGAGTGCGGCGCCATGGTGGGAGATGTCAGAGAGAATGACATCCTCAGAACGGAACACCATGAACAGCAGCCAGCACTCCGCACACGCCGCCCGCCGGACGACTCATCCCCAGCGGGGCGGCTCCGCCCTCACGACCGCCTTCGTCTCGGTCTCCCTCGGGGCGGCGGCCCTCGGCGGGGGAGCGCTCTACCTGCAGAATCACGCAACGGCCCAGGTTGATGCCTCGACGCAGTCGGTGGCAGCGGACTCCGGGTCCTCCGCCTCGGACTCGTCGGCCGCGAGCCAGTCCGTCACCGCCTCCCAGGGCCTCGTCTCCAGCTCGACGTCGGGTTCTGCGGCGCAGAGCCACACCACGGGGTCCTGATGAGCTCCTCGACTCCGGCCCAGCGCACGTGGTCCGTGTGGGGCCTCACCGCGCAGCTGGCGGTCACTCGCCCCGAGGTGCTCGACGACGCCGTCCAGCTCGCCGAGGAGTTCCTCGATCGGGTGGGGGTCGCCTGCAGCCGGTTCCGCACTGACTCCGAGCTGGCCCTCCAGCGTGCGGCCCTGGCCCAGGGAGCCGAGGTGAGCGAGCTGCTCGCCCTGCTCATGCGCCGGGCGCTGGAGGCCGCCGAGCTCAGCGAGGGCGATGTGGACCCGACCCTGGGCCGAGACCTTGCCAGTTCCGGGTATGACCGGGACTTCGGCCTGCTGGACACGGCCTCGATCATTCCGATCTTCACGTCCCAGCCTGCCCCGCGGACCGGTGGGCTGCCCGGCTGGCGCCGAGTGAGCCTCGACGGCCGGCGACTGACGGTTCCCGATGATCTGGAGATCGACCTGGGGGCCACGGCCAAAGCCGCTGCCGCCGATCTCATCGCGGCCCAGGTGGCAGAGCGCTGGCAGACGGGCGTGCTCGTCAGCCTCGGCGGGGACATTGCCACGGCCGGACCGGGCGACGACTGGGAGGTCCTCGTCCAGGATCTGCCCCAGGATCCCGCTCAGCAGGTTGCTCTCACCCCGGGGGCGGCGGTGGCGACGTCGAGCACCCAGAAGCGGGCCTGGAACGCCCGAAGCGGCCGCATTCACCACATTCTCGATCCCCGCACGGGGCTGCCGTCCTCTGCTCACTGGAAGAGCGTCACCGTGGTCGCGAGCAGCTGCTGGGAGGCCAACGTCTACACCACGGCGTCCGTCGTCCGGGGCCAGGGGGCTCTGCGGTGGCTCGCAGCCAGGGGAGTCGCCGCCCGGCTGGTGGACCAGCAGAACCGCGTCTTCACCTCCGGCGAGTGGCCGGAGGACTACGCGTCCCGGCCCGCCCTGAGCTCGGCC
>JAGLBH010000212.1 GCA_018260285.1 Arthrobacter sp.
GGCGAGCACCTTCTGAACGAGGAGCGCCTCGCGCCACCCGGCGACGAGCGCCTGGCGGTCCAAGAGCGCCGGGTCCAGGGACCAGACCCTCACGAGCGGCTCCGGAACCACGGCCACCAGATCCGGTCGCCGATGTCCTTGGTCAGGGCCGGAACGAGGATGCTGCGCGTCACGAAGGTGTCCAGCAGCACGCCGAACCCCACGATGAACGCGATCTGCGCCATGAAGATGATCGGCAGGAGGGCCAGGGCCGCGAAGGTCGCCGCGAGGACCAGGCCGGCGCTCGTGATGACGCCGCCCGTGACGCCCGTCGCCAGAACCACGCCGCGCTCGGTGCCGTGCCTGAGGGACTCCTCCCGGGCCCGGACCATGAGGAAGATCGAGTAGTCCACCGCCAGCGCCACGAGGAACACGAAGGCGAGCAGCGGCGTGGAGGCGTCCGCGCCCGGGAACCGGAACACGTGGTTGAAGACGAGCGCGGAGACGCCCAGGGCTGCCGCGAAGCTCAGCACGTTGGCCGCCACGATCATGAGCGGGGCCGCGATGGAGCGCAGGAGCAGCGCGAGCAGCAGGAAGACCGCAAGGAGGATTGCCGGCATGACCGTGCGCTGGTCGTGCTGCGCGGCGTTGAGCGTGTCCACCTGGGAGGCCGCTGTTCCGCCGACCGCGATGGCCCCGTCCTGTGCGGCGTACTTCTCCCGCAGCTGACGGACGGTCTCCTCTGCCTCGGCCGTCTGGGACCCGTGCGTCAGCGTGGCAGAGAGGAGCACCCTGTCCCCCGCGGCGTTCTTGACGGAGGTGACGGTCCTCGGGTTGACGCCCTCAGTCCCCGCGAGGGTCTCCCGGGCTGCCGAGGCCGACGACGCCGGGGCGATCACCTGCACGGGCGAGGGATCCCCCGAGGGGAAATGCCGCTGAAGGGCCGTGTTGCCCTCCACGGACTCCACTGAGGTGGTGAAGAAGTCCGCCTGGCTGATCCCCTGCGCCTTGAGGGTGGGGACGAAGAGGGCCAGCGCCGCGAGGGCCAGCGCCGTCGTCATCCAGACGAGGCGGGGACGGCGGGTGACCTTCTCGGCGAAGCGCGTCCAGCCGCGGTGCTGCCCCTTCTCGGAGGGCTTGGGGATGGCCGGCCAGAAGGCGGCCTTGCCAAGGAGGAGCAGGAGGGCCGGGAGGAGCGTGAGGGAGGCGATGACCGCCGCGCCCACGCCCAGTGCGCCGACCGGCCCGAGGGAGGAGATGTTGCCCATGTCCGCCAGGAGCAGGCACAGCAGCCCCACAATGACCGTCACGCCGCTCGCGAGAATCGGCTCGGCGGAGCGCTTCCAGGCCGTGGTGATCGCCTGGAGCCGGGTGCCGCGGGTGAACTCCTCCCGATAGCGGGCCACGAAGAGCAGACAGTAGTCCGTGGCCGCGCCGACCACGAGGATGAAGAGGATGCCCTGGCTCTGGCCCGAGAGGGTGATCGCCCGGTTCGCGGCCAGCGGATAGACCGCGAGAGCTGCGAGGCCGAGTGCGCTGACGGCCGTGAAGAGCACCGCGAGGGGGAGCACCGGGCTGCGGTAGACCACCACGAGGATCACGAGCACGGCGGCGAGCGTCACGAGGAGCAGCACGCCGTCGATCCCTCCGAAGGCCGTGAGGAGGTCCGCCGCGAAGCCCGCGGGTCCGGTGACGTAGGACTCGGCTCCGCTGACATCGGGCCGGCTGCCCCGCAGATGGGTCACGATGACGTCGGAGATCTTGCGCTCCTTGGACTCCCCGCTCAGGGTGACGGACTTCTGGACCTTCTCAGCGCTGAGGGACACGGGGATGAGGATCCCCTTCGTGTCCTCGGACGGGATCACGGGGATCGGGGCGCTCGTGGCGAGGTAGTCCCTGAGGGTGCCGGGCAGCCCGGGGATCGCGGTGTCGGGGAGCGCCTTGGCGTAGGCGCCGGCTGCAGCCAGGTCCGCGGGGGCCAGCCCGGAGTCCTTCTCCAGGGTGACGAAGAGCGGCAGCGTCTGGTCCGTCTTGAAGTCCTTGAGCTGCCGGGCCACCTGGGTGGACTGTGCGCCGGAGGGCAGGAAGGACTGGTTGTCGTTGGTCTGCACGCTGCCGAGCTTGCCGACGAGCGGCCCGCCGATCCCGGAGATCGCGAGCCAGAGAAGCAGAGCGATCAGGGCGACGAGGCGGGGACGGGGGCGCAGCCCGCCGGCGGCCCGAGAAGGGGCGGAAGGCGAATGCCGGTTGTGTTTCTGCGGGGTGCCCATGGCTGATCTCCGTCGTGATTCATCGGTGCGACTGCACCGCTTCCGCTCAGCCTAGTGGGTGCGGGGCGTTCGACGATCTGACACTGCAGCCGTCAGAGAAGGCTCGGAAGGCTGTGGGCCGTGGTGTAGGCGGCCGTCAGGAGGAGGAAGGCCGCGAATCCGAGCTGCAGCCTCTTCGTGGAGACCCTGGCGCCGAGCCGTCCGCCCGCGAGCGTGGCGATCATGGCGACGGCGGCGAAGGGCAGGGCGATGTCCCAGCGCAGCTGGGCGATCTGGCCTGAGTGCATCCCGAGAGAGATCATGCTGTTGAGGGCGATGACCACGAGCGAGGTCCCCACCGCCGCGGGCATGTCGAACCCGAGCACGAGCACGAGCGCGGGCACGATCGCAAAGCCCCCGCCCACGCCGAAGAAGCCCGTCAGGAAGCCCACCCCCGTGGCGGTCGCCACGAGCAGGCTGATTCCCCGGGCATTCATGGCGACGTCCCGCGGCTCGCCCGCACCTGCGCCCAGCGCCTTCCGGGCCATCGTCAGAGCGACGACGACGAGCAGCGCCGAGAACATCACCAGCAGAAGGCTGCCGTCCAAGCCGTGGGCCAGTCGGGTGCCGACGAACGAGCCCGCCGTGCCCAGCAGTCCG
>JAGLBH010000213.1 GCA_018260285.1 Arthrobacter sp.
GAGACTCTAACGGTAGAACACATCGAGAATGAACGTCGTGTACCCCCATCCAGCCCGCGTTGGACAACAGGTGATCGCAGCGGAGCTCGACGCGGTGTGGGACAAGCCCTGATCGGGGCTCTTTCTAAGACGGAGCCTGCCTCCCCTAGGGGTGGTACAAAAGGGGTCTTCTCAGAACCTTGGAGAAACCTGAATGGTCAGTATTTGGTCAGCGGGCCCCCAACAGTGAGGGCAACGAACTAGTCTGCGCCTGGGACAAACACCCCGCACTCCCCCGAAATAACAGGGCACAACGAAAAATCCCGCCCCTTTGTCTCTAGGACAAAGGGGCGGGATTCACGGTGGAGGTAAGGGGATTCGAACCCCTGACCTTCTGCATGCCATGCAGACGCGCTACCAACTGCGCCATACCCCCGTATTCATTTTCTGTTCCCCGGGGCTTCCCCCTGGCAACTCATCCATCATATGACATCTTCACCGCAGATGCAAAATCGAGGACTCCCCCGCGTGTCTACGTGCCGTACGGCTCGCATTTCTTCGCGACAGCGGCAACCTTCTTGACCATGTCGTCCTGCTCCTGCTCGGTCAGCGAGCCCGTTGCCGTGAAGCCGTTCGTCCGCGCGTAGGCCTGCAGCACCTCGCGGATCTCCGCATCCCCCGTCTTTTCCGCGAGATCCTGCGCCTCCTGGGCGGTCGGGCTCTTCAGCGCGCCCATCTTCTTGCAGGTGTCCTCCGTGCTGAGCTTTCCCACGCCGCAGCCCGTCAGCCCCGCAAGCGAGAGAACGACGACGCCGGCCGCCGTCGCCATGCGCAGCCTCGCCTCACAGCCGCCCTGTCGTGAGAGAAACATCACAGTGCCGCCTCGGCGTCCATGTTGTGCCTGAGCAGGCGCCAGGAATAGTCGCCCTGATCCGCGGCGGCGGCCTCACCCTCGAACGCGAGCTGCCCGAACTCAGTGCCCGGGATGTCCTCCTCAAGCACGCTCCAGGCGCAGTTGCCGAGGCTCGCGTAGCGGTTCCAGTCTTCGGGCCGCAGCCCCATGAGCGCCCCGATGAGGGCGCGCGAGGCACCGCCGTGCATGACGATGAGGGTGGTCGATCCGTCGTCGGCCTCGGAGAGGATCTCGCGAACCGCAGCCGTGGTGCGGCGGGCGAGGTCCAGCTTGGACTCCCCCGTCAGACCAGAGCGAGCATCCGGCACGCCGGCGCGCCACGCCTGGATCTCCTGCGGGTACCCGGAGCGAACCTCGGATTCGGTGAGGCCCTCCCAGAGGCCGAGGTGGGTCTCGACGAGCCCTTCGTGCGTGGAGACTTCCAGGCCGAGGTGCTCGCCCACCGTCTGCGCGGTGACGAGCGCCCGCGACAGCGGGGAGGCCACAATCCTCTGCGGCCTGAGCGAGCCCACCACCGGCGCCGCCGCTCGTGCCTGGGCAAGCCCAGCCTCGTTCAGGGGAATGTCCGTGCGCCCCTGGAAGCGGTGTTCGGCATTCCAATCGGTCTGGCCGTGGCGCATGATGATCACACTGCGCGGCGTTCGCGACTGCCCGGCGGGCCCGCTCGACGTCATGCTCTAGTGCCCCAGGCGACGGGCAATCGAGTTGTCGTCCACCGTCGGGGCAAGGTCGGCCTCATCAGCGCTGACGTAGCCGGCAGGCTTCTGGCTGAGGGAGCCGAGGGCGTCCTCGCTCACCACGCCGCTCAGGTCGATCGCCGGGGAGTCTGCCCAGAGACGGTCCAGGGCGTAGAACTCGCGATCCTCACCGTGCTGGATGTGAACGACGACGTCGCCGAAGTCCAGGAGAACCCAGCGCCCCTGGGAACGCCCTTCGCGGCGAATGGGCTTGAGCTCGAACTGCTCGCGGAGGTCGTCCTCGATGGAGTCCACAATGGCGTTGACCTGGCGCTCGGTCTCGCCGGTGGCCACAAAGTAGGCATCAGCCAGCCCGACGGTCTCGTGGACATCGTAGGCACGGATGTTCGTGGCCAGCTTGTCCTCAGCGGCCTTGGCAGCCTGGTGGATGATGGAAACGGTGTTGGCGGGAAGAGCCACAATTGTCCTTTGCGCGCTGTCAGGCGCTGGGTTGGTCTTACTTGTTGATGAAGATGATGACGGCTGCGGCCAGGCTGGCCACACCGCCGAGAAGGATGGTTCCCTCAACGAGGTAGCGCTTCCGACGGGAAGACTCGCCCATGTGCAGATCGAGCGGATCCAGCCCGTTGGAGTCCGAGGCCTTGACCGGCTCGTGCGGAGCGGGCGCAGGGGCCTGCACAGCGGGCTTGTCAGCGTCCGATGCGCTCGTCTCAGCCTTCGGGGCAGAGGCTGCCTCTGGAGCGTCCTTCACCGCAGCCGTGGCTGAGGGCTCGGGCGTGACCAGGGGAATGCTGGAGGTGGCCGGAGGCTTCATGGCGCCTCGCTTCCCCTCCTCGGTCTTCTCGAAGTCAATCGGAGTGACCATCGCGAGATTGGTGGTCTCTGTGGGCGGGGCGACGACGACCGACGAGCCGGCCGGGTTCACAGCCTCTGCAGAATGCGCCTTGGCCTTCTTCTCTGCCTCTTCCACAGCGGGAACGGCGATCTTGGCAGGAGCAGAGACGGGCTTCTTCCCCTCCCAGGCCTTGGCCAGGCGATCGCGGTTCTCGGCTGCCGGGGCAGGCGCCTCAGCAGGGGCAGCGTCAGGAGTCGCAGACTTCTTGCCTCGACGGATAGAGGACAGCCAGCCGCCCTTGTCCTGCTCAGCTGCAGGCTCTGGCTGCTGGGCAGGAGCCTGGGCGACGCTGGGCTCCACAGGATTCTCGGCCTCCCTGGCGAGACGACGGGCTTTGGAGGCCTTGAAGTCATCGGCGGGGTCGGCGGTCTTCGCTGCGCTCAGGGAAGGCTTCGCTG
>JAGLBH010000214.1 GCA_018260285.1 Arthrobacter sp.
ACGATCTCCGCCCCGAGAACCGGCGAGTGCGTCCGCACGGGCGAGGCTTCGCCGAGGAGCGACCCGAGGAAGACCCGCAGGACGGCACCGTCGACCGCGAGGGGCTCGGGCTCGTAGTGCTCGAAGCCCGGCTCGATGCCCCGGGCAGCCTCCGGAAGGGCCAGCCACAGCTGGCAGCCGTGGAGGGTCGTGGTGCCCGCGCTCGTGAACTCTGAGTGGTTGATGCCGCGCCCCGCCGTCATGAGGTTGAGCTGGCCGGGGCGGACGGCGGCGGAGTGGCCCGCGGAGTCGGCGTGGTCGATCTGCCCGGTGAAGAGCCAGGAGACGGTCTGGAGGCCGGTGTGGGGGTGGGCGGGGACGCTCATGCCGGGGCCGGCGGTGACGTCGTCCGGCCCGTAGTGGTCGAGGAAGCACCAGGCGCCGATGAGCGAGCGCTCCTTCGCCGGGAGGGTCCGCCGCACGGTCATGGCCCGCAGGCCGCCGAGGGGCACGTCCCGCGGGGAGATGAGGGTCGCGCGGGGCTGGGGCCGCGCGGGGGAGGGGGCGCAGGGCTGAAGGGCGGGGCGGCGTTCGGTGTTGCTCACGCCGCCAGTGTAGCCGCGCCGCTTGTTAGGCTTCCTCTATGACTGCTGGATCCCCCGATGCTGCGCCCCGCCCGAAGCCCGTCGTCGTCATCGTCGGGAAGACCCGTCTCGAGGATCTGACGCGCGAGTTCTTCCGCTACACCCAGGACTACCAGGTGGAGACCTTCTCCGCCGGGGCCCAGGCCATCGAGGCCGTCTCCGGGTTCTGCCGGGACGGCGTGCCCGTGGCGCTGGCCGTCTCCGAGTATGAGATCTCAGACGGCAACGGTCTCAGCCTGCTCGAGGCCATCCACCGGATTGCCCCCACGGTCAAGCGGGTGGGCGCCCTGCACTCCTTCGCCCGGGTCAGCGCTGAGTCGGTCTTCGCGGAGGCCGCCGCGGAGGGGCGCATCGACGTCGCGCTCGTCATCCCCCGCGGCGTGCGGGACGAGGAATTCCACACCGCGATCACGGAGACGCTCTCCGAATGGGCGTGGACCTCTTCAGTGCCCGAGGTCTTCATCTATGAGCTCGTGGCGGACGAGACCACCCGGGACATGGTCCGCTTCATGGACTTCGCCTCCCGCATGGGGGTGCCCGCAGGCATCTTCTCCACAGACTCCGAGCGGGGCCGGGAGATCGTGGCGCAGGCCCAGGCGAGGGGGCTGCCCCTGGAGTGGCCCCTCGTGCGCATCTTCGGCGAGCACCTCAAGGCCAACCCCACGCTCCAGGAGCTCGCGGCCTTCGCCAATGCGGATATCACCGAGGCGGCGGCGACGGTCGCCGACCTGGCCGTCATCGGCGCCGGTCCCGCAGGGCTCGCGGCGGCCGTCTACGGGGCGTCTGAGGGCCTGGAGACCCTCGTGTTCGAGGCGGACGCCATCGGCGGCCAGGCCGGCACGAGCTCGATGATCCGCAACTATCTGGGCTTCCCTCGAGGCATCTCCGGCATGCGGCTCACCCAGCGCGCCCGCGCCCAGGCCAACCGCTTCGGCGCAAAATTCTTCGCCGCAACCCCCGTGGAGAGCTTCACCCGGGGCGAGGACGGGCTCTTCCGCCTCAGCGTCGGCGGGACCACGGTCCGCGCCCGCACGGTGCTCGTGGCCGCAGGCGTCTCCTACCGCACGCTGGGCGTCGAGTCGCTGGAGAAGTTCAACGGCCTGGGCGTGCACTACGGCGCGGCCGCCGTGACGGCCCCCGCGATGACGGGGAAGATCGTGGCCGTCGTCGGCGGCGGAAACTCGGCGGGCCAGGCCGCGATCCACCTCTCGAAGTTCGCCCAGCACGTGTACATCGTCATTCGGCGGGACTCCCTCGCCGAGACGATGAGCGAGTACCTCATCCGCGAGATCAGCGCGAATCACAGGATCACCGTCAAGACGGAGACAGAGGTGGTCGACGGCGGAGGGGAATCGCAGCTTGAATGGGTCACGCTGCGCACGAAGGCCGGCGGCTATGCCACGGAGCACACCGTGCCCCTCGACGGGCTCTACCTGCTCCTGGGCGCTCAGGCGGACACCTCGTGGTTCCCCGAGGAGCTCCAGCGGGACCAGCACGGGTTCATCTGCACGGGGGCCGACGTGGAGGAGTCCCGCTGGCCGGAGGGCCGCCCGCCGGTACCGCTCGCGACCTCACTCCCAGGCGTGTTCGCCGTGGGGGACCTCCGCGCCGGCTCGATGAAGCGCGTGGCCTCTGCCTCGGGGGAAGGCGCGGCCGCCGTTCCCCTCATCCACGCCTACCTGGCGGACTAGCCGGGTCACGCCCGGAGCAGGAGCAGGCTCAGCCCGAGGAAGATCGCGAGAGGCAGCCCCCTCAACCTCACCCCTCCCAGGCAGACCCCTCCCGATTTTGGGGCGAAGGGGGCGGGTCAACGGCCTTGAGCCGCCCCTTAAGACCCACGATCCGCAAGAGGGGCGGGAAGGAGGCTGGGTGCCGGGCCTACCGGGCCCCGCTCACTCCAGTCCTGCCCGCCCCGGCCCCGTCCGCGATGGCCCGGCCCACGGTGTCCTTGAGCACCTCGTTCGTGCCGCCGAAGATCGTCAGGAGCCGCACGGCCAGGAACGCCTGCGCCACGGAGGACTCCACGATGTAGCCGAAGCCGCCGTGGAGCTGGAGGCAGCGGTCCACGAGGTCCTTCGCCATGGTGCCGGCCTGGAGCTTGACCTTGGAGGCGGCGACCACGTCCAGGCGCCCCGCCTCGAAGAGGCTCACCGCGTGCTGCACGTAGAGCTGCGAGGCCTCGAGGGCTGCCGTCATCTCGGCCAGTTCGAACTGGGTGTTCTGGAAGTCCAGCACCCGCCCGCCGAACACGTCCCGCG
>JAGLBH010000215.1 GCA_018260285.1 Arthrobacter sp.
CGTCGCGCTCGTCGACCGGGCGGATCTTGCCGCCGGAGAGGAGCAGCTCGCCGAGGAACCGCTTGCGGCTCGCGCCGACGAGGATCGGCAGGCCGAGCGCCTCGAGCGCGTCGAGGCCGCGCAGGAGCGCCCAGTTGTCCGCGGCGCCCTTGTTGAAGCCCAGCCCCGGGTCGAGGATGATCTTCTCGCGGGCCACGCCGGCCGCCGTGAGGCGCTCGATGCAGGCGGTGAGCTCCGCGGTCACCTCGGCCGCCACGTCGGCGTACCGGGCGAGGGGGTCGTTGGTCTTGACGGCACCCCGCGCGTGCGTCAGCACGTAGTGCGCCCCGGTGGAGGCGACGACGGCCGCCATCTCGTCCGTCAGCTGGTTCCCGGAGACGTCGTTGATGATCTTCGCCCCGGCCTCCACGGCCGCGCGGGCGGTCTCCGCGTGCTTCGTGTCCACCGAGACAACGGCCCCGGCCTTGGCGAGGGCCCGGATGACGGGCAGGACCCGCTTCTGCTCCTCGGCCGGGTCCACGGGGGTCGCGTCCGGGCGGGTGGACTCTCCCCCGACGTCGATGACGTCCGCCCCCGCGTAGAGCATCCGCAGCCCCTGCTGGACGGCCGCGTCCGCGGTGGGATAGGCCCCGCCGTCGGAGAACGAGTCATCCGTGACGTTGAGAATGCCCATGACGAGCGTGCGCTTCGGCAGCTCCGCCACGGGCTTGGAGGGGCGCGGCGGGCGAAGGAGGGTGAGCGGGCCCGTGTTGGGCCCCGTTCCGGGCGCGGCGGCAAGATTGTCCATCACGTCTGCTTTCGGTCGGGTGCTGCTGGATCGAGATCGAGGAGGACGGCTGAGACTGGGCGTGGTCGGAGACTGGGCGTTGGCGGAGACTAGGCGTTGATGAGGGAGAGGACTTCGGCGCGCGTGGTCGGCTGGCGCATCTGCCCGCGCACGGCCGAGGTCACGGTCATGGCGCCAGGCTTCTGGATGCCCCGCATGGACATGCACATGTGCTCGCATTCAATCACAACCATGGCTCCCCGCGCGTCGAGGTTCTCCATGATCGAGTCGGCGATCTGAGCCGTGAGGCGCTCCTGCACCTGGGGCCTGCGGGCGAACATGTCGACGACGCGGGCCAGCTTGCTCAGCCCCGTCACCTTGCCCCCGGCGCCCGGGAGGTAGGCCACGGCCGCTTTGCCGTGGAAGGGCACGAGGTGGTGCTCGCACGTCGAGTAGAACGGGATGTCCTTGACGAGCACGAGCTCCTCGTGGTCGAGGTCGAACGTCGTCGAGAGGATGTCCGCCGCGTTCATGTGCAGACCGGCATACATCTCGTCGTAGGCCCGGGCCACCCGCGCGGGGGTGTCCAGCAGGCCGTCGCGGTCCGGGTCCTCGCCGATCGCGGCGAGGATCTCCCGGACGGCGGCCTCGATCCGGGGACGGTCGACGCCGCCGCTCCCGCGGGTGTCAGCCCCGCTCACTCCTGGCTCCCCTGTGCGTGGGAACCGCCCTGCGGGCTGGTGCCGGTCTGGCCCGGGAGGTGGGTGTCCCCCGGGTTGTGGACCGGGTTCGGCAGATCACCGTTGGACTGGTCGAACCCGCTCGGCAGGTGCGCGTGGGAGATCTGGTCCTGCGGCTCCACCGTGGCCGGGTCCGGCTCGCCCGCTGCGGCGGCCTCGCGGCGCTCCTTGGCGGTGACCACCGGGGGGATGGTGCTCACGGGGCGGTCCTCGTTCGTCATCCAGATCTCGCGCGGCGCGTGCTTCTGGAGCTTGGCGAAGATCGGGGCGAGGTCCTTGGCGCTGAGCGTCTCGCGCTCGAGCAGCTCTGTGGCGAGCTCGTCCAGCACGTGGCGGTTGTTCATGAGGATCTCATACGCCTCGGCGTGCGCGTTGTCGATGAGCGCGCGCACCTCGTCGTCGATCATCGCGGCCACGCGGTCCGAGTAGTCCCGGCTGCCGCCGCTGGCGCCGCCGTTGAGGAACGGGTCGCTGGCCTCGCCGCCGAGCTGGACCATGCCCACCTTAGAGCTCATGCCGTACTGCGTCACCATGGCGCGGGCCGTCTGGGTGGCCTTCTGGATGTCGTTGCTGGCGCCCGTCGTCGGATCGTGGAAGACGATCTCCTCGGCCACGCGGCCGCCCATGGCGTAGGCGAGCTGGTCGAGCAGCTCGTTGCGGGTCATCGAGTTCTTGTTGTCGTCCGGAACCACCATCGTGTAGCCCAGGGCGCGGCCGCGGGGAAGGATCGTGATCTTCGTGACCGGGGCCGTGTTGTTGAGGGCCGCCGCCACCAGGGCGTGGCCGCCCTCGTGGTACGCGGTGATCTTGCGCTCGAGCTCGCGCATGACCGTGGACTTCTTCTGGGGGCCGGCCATGACGCGGTCGATCGACTCGTCCAGCACGGCGTCCGTGATGTTCGGCAGGTGCTCGCGGGCGGCCATGAGGGCTGCCTCGTTGAGCACGTTCGCCAGGTCCGCGCCCGTGTAGCCGGGGGTCTTCTTGGCGACGGCGCGCAGGTCCACGTCCGGGGCCAGCGGCTTGTTCTTGGCGTGCACCTTGAGGATCTGCTCGCGGCCTTCGAGGCTCGGGGCGTCCACCCGGATCTGCCGGTCGAAGCGGCCCGGGCGCAGCAGCGCCGGGTCCAGCACGTCGGGGCGGTTCGTCGCGGCGATGAGGATCACGTTGGACTCGCCGGAGAAGCCGTCCATCTCCACGAGGAGCTGGTTGAGGGTCTGCTCGCGCTCGTCGTTGCCGCCGCCGATGCCCACGCCGCGGGAGCGGCCGACGGCGTCGATCTCATCGATGAAGATGATGGCGGCCGGGTCCTTCTTGGCGGTCTCGAAGAGATCGCGCACACGGGAGGCGCCGACGCCCACGAACATCTC
>JAGLBH010000216.1 GCA_018260285.1 Arthrobacter sp.
CGGCGCGGTGAGCATCCCCCGCTGGTAGAGCCAGAACGCCGGGACAGCCACGCAGAAGGGCGCCACGAGGGGGAGGATCGCGGACGGGATGGCACCCCGAGAGGTCAGGCGCATGAGGGCCACGACCACCGGGCTGACGAGCACCGCGAAGACCACGGCGTGCCACGCCGGCTGGAGGAGGGTGCCGATCCCGAAGGCGATGGCGAACCCGCCCGCGTACATGCCCACAATCGGGAAGCGCTGCTTCTGCTTCCGCAGGCTGGCCAGGGCCGTGAGGGCGGCCTCCGCCGTGATGGCCCCGCTCTGGAGGCCGTGCTGCACCGCCGCGACGCGCACGGACTGGTCCAGGCGCAGGCCTCCCTCGATCTTCTCGTAGGTGGCGGGCTCGCCCGGGGCGAGCGCGATCCACACGCCATTGGGGTCAGACCGCACCTGGACGCGCGGGTATCCGATGGCCCGGGCGGCCATGACAACGTCGACCTCGACCTCGTGCGCCGCGGCCCCGCTCGCGGTGTGCGCCGCGGCAAGGTAGGCCAGGAGCCTGCGGTGCTCCGCCGAGGGTGCGGCAGACGGAGGGGCTGCGGGGTGGGGAGTGTGCACGGCGGGGCCCTTTGCGGATGGTGACTAACGGAAGACGACTGTCCTCTTGCCATCTAGAAGGATACGGTGCTCGGCGTGCCACTTGACCGCCTGGGCGAGGGTCCGCCCCTCGGCCTCGCGGCCCATCTCCACGAACTGGGCGGCCGTGTGGTGGTGGTCCACGGGGATGGTCTCCTGCGCGATGATCGGCCCCTCGTCGAGGTCGTCCGTCACGTAGTGGGCCGTGGCGCCGATGATCTTCACACCCCGGGCGTGGGCCTGGTGGTAGGGCCTGGCCCCCTTGAAGCTCGGCAGGAACGAGTGGTGGATGTTGATGGCCCGCCCCGTGAGCCGCTGCGCCAGCTCGGGGCTGAGGATCTGCATGTAGCGGGCCAGGACCACGAGCTCGGCGTCGAGCGCGTCGACGAGCGCCAGGAGGGCCGCCTCCGCCTCGGCCTTGGTCGCCGGGGTGACGGGGATGTGATGAAACTCAACTCCGTAGAAGGAGGACAGCTCCGCGAGGTCGGGGTGGTTGGAGACGATGGCGACGACGTCGATCGGCAGCGTGCCGTCGCGCTGCGCGAAGAGGAGGCGGTTGATGCAGTGCTGGTCCTTGGAGCCGAGGACGATCGTCCTCATGCGCTCTCCGGCGGCGCGGATCGTGAACTCCATGCTGTGCCGCGCGGCCACGGGGGCCAGGGCCGCGCGGAGATCCTCCTCTGCGGCGTCTGCGGGTGCGTCCACGGTGACCCGCATGAAGAAGTTCCCCGTGTCCGGCGAGGAGAACTGGGCGGACTCGGTCACGTTGCACCCGAGGCCCAGCAGCGCCCCCGTGAGGGCGTGGACGATCCCGGGGGAGTCCGGGCAGGAGAGGGAGACGGAGTACGTGCGGGCGGCATTCTGCAACGGCGACATGCCACCCAGGTTAGGCCGATAAACTGGGGGTTGGCGAAAATTTCCCGGGACTGCTCACGAGGTGGGCAGGACCCACTCACTGGAGGATGAATGAGCGCGCGCGTACTGGACGGCATCACAGCGGCCACAGAGATCAAGGCTGATCTCACGGACCGCGTGGCGGTTCTCAAGGAGCACGGCATCCGGCCGGGACTGGCCACAGTGCTCGTGGGGGAGGACCCGGCGAGCCAGAAGTACGTCGCCGCGAAGCACAAGGACTGCGAGCAGGTGGGGATCAACTCCATCCGCCGGGATCTGCCGGGTGACATCACCCAGGAAGACCTCGAGAAGACCCTGGCAGAGCTCAACGAGGACCCAGACTGCCACGGCTACATCGTCCAGCTCCCGCTGCCCAAGCACCTGGACACGGACCGCGTCCTCGAGCTCATCGACCCGAAGAAGGACGCCGACGGCCTCCACCCCATCAACCTCGGCCGCCTCGTGCTCAACGTGAGCGAGCCCATCAGCACGCCGCTTCCCTGCACGCCGCGCGGGGCCATCGAGCTCCTGGAGCGCAACGGGTACGACTTCAACGGCAAGCACGTCGTCGTCATCGGCCGCGGCATCACGGTGGGCCGCCCGATCTCCCTCCTGCTGACGCGCCGGGCGGTCAACGCCACGGTCACCCTCGTCCACACGGGCACGCGGGACATCGGCGCGGAGGTCGCCCGGGCGGACGTCATCGTGGCCGCCGCCGGCGTGCCGCACATCGTCAAGCCCGAGTGGGTCAAGGAGGGCGCCGCCATTCTCGATGTGGGCGTCTCCCGCATCGACGACCCCACCGGGGGCAAGTCGAAGATCGTCGGGGACGTGGACCCGGCCGCGGCCGAGAAGGCCGGCTGGATCTCCCCGAACCCCGGAGGAGTGGGGCCCATGACCCGGGCGCTGCTGCTCACCAACGTGGTGGAGACTGCAGAACGCATGCTCGCCGAATCAGCTGAGAACTAAAGCAAGGACCCTGCTCGTGACATCCTCCCTCCCCTCAGGCCCGAGCGCCGGCTCGGCCGGGTCGCGCCTCTCCCGCCCTGCGGGCATGTCCCTCAAGATGAGCACGGTGCTCTTCGCGATCATGGCGATGGCGTTCATCGTCGCGATCATCTTCGCCGCGAACAGCAGCACGGTCGTCGGCTGGCTCGTGGTCATCGTGGCCGGCGGCTGGCTCGCGATCTTCGCGTTCCTCGTCTTCACCTTCCGCGCGGCCGCCAAGAAGGCCGGCCAGGCCCTGGACAGCGCCCAGCGCGACTTCGCCCGGGACCGCTCCAAGGCCGCACCCGTGGCGGGCACGAGCGTCGTCAGCGAGCGGGACACCCTCCTCGACGAGAAGC
>JAGLBH010000217.1 GCA_018260285.1 Arthrobacter sp.
GAGCACGCCCCAGAGGACGACGACCGCCGCAAGCCAGCTCGCCCACCACGAGGCGGGGATGTCCGGGCGGTTCCCGTAGCCCGCGCGGAGGGCCTTCGTGCGCTCCACCGCCGTGCCCGCGACATAGACGCCCGCCAGGAGCGCGGCCAGCGCGAGGGAGAGCCAGTCCGCCCCCTGCTCCCCCACGAGGGAGGACACCCCGAAGGCCAGGAGCGCGCCGAA
This sequence comes from Arthrobacter sp., assembly GCA_018260285.1. Taxonomy (GTDB): domain Bacteria; phylum Actinomycetota; class Actinomycetes; order Actinomycetales; family Micrococcaceae; genus Falsarthrobacter. Next base: position 223 of record JAGLBH010000217.1, read on the forward strand.
GGCCAGGTGAACGGAGAGGCGCAGCCCGCGGACGAGGGCGTCCGTGGCCGATTCGGGGCGGGAGGGGATCATGCTCCCACCCTATCCACCCGCGGCCTGCCGATGGCCCGGGTCCGGCGGAATCTCGCGGCGATCAACCGAACGGTTGACGGAGAATCAACCGGCCGCGGGATCACATCGGGGCCGGGAAGCGAGGAGTCTGGAGACAGTGGTTCGGCAGGGCGCCGAACAATCGAGAAGGAGACCGCTGTGCTGCTGGCCATGAGAGATGTCGCGTTTGCCCGAGGGCGCTTCGCGCTCGTCGGCGGGGTGATCGCCCTGCTCACCCTGCTGGTGTCCCTGCTCTCCGGGCTGACGAGCGGCCTCGGCGCGCAGTCCACCTCCGCGCTGGAGGCTGCCGGGAAGGCCGGGGTCCAGAGGATTCTGACGTCGACGCCGGACATGGGCCTCTCCTCCGTGACCGCCGCCCAGGCTGAGACGGCGACGACGGAGGCCGCCCGTGCCTCCGGGGGCTCCGGCCAGGCCGTGCCCCTGACGATCGGCATGGCCCGCATCGAGTCTGCCTCCAGCGGCCAGCCCGTCCAGGCGGCCGTCTTTGCCGCGGACAGGCCCAGCGCCTGGCTGCCCAGCGTCCCGGAGAAGGGCCTCGCCCTCCCGGCGGCCCTCGCCGCGAAGCTCGGCGTGACGACGGGGGATGCCGTCACGGTCAACGGCGTCGAGCAGAAAGTCAGCAGCGTCACGGCTCCGGAGCTCAGCTACGCCCATGCGGACGTCGTCGGGCTCCCCGTCTCCGAGGCCCGCACGGTGCTCCGCACGGACCGGGCGAACGCGCTCCTCACGGACGTGCCGGGCCTGGCGGTCGCGGGGCTCACGTCGCAGTCGGTGGAGGAGGCGTACAGCCTCATTCCGGGGTACAGGTCGGAGCGCGGCTCGCTCATGCTCATCCAGGGAGTCCTCTACGTCATCGCGGGCCTCGTGGTGACAGCCTTCCTGACGATCTGGACGCTCCAGCGGACGCGGGACCTCTCCCTGCTGCGGGCGCTCGGCGCCTCGGAGGGCTTCCTCTTCCGGGACGGCCTGGCCCAGGCGGGGATCGTCCTGCTCGGCGGCACGCTGCTCGGCGCGCTCGCCGCGTGGGGGCTCGGGGCCCTGGCTGCAAGCGCCGTCCCCTTCGAGCTGAGCCTCGCCACGCTCGGGCTGCCGGGAGCGCTCGTGCTTGCCGTGGGCTTCGTCGGCGCGCTGGTCGCCCTGAGCCGCGTCCGCAGCATCAGTCCCCTCGCCGCCCTGAGCGGCAGCTGACCCTCCAGCCTCCCATATGTCCTCTGCTTCTGAAGGAGCCGCTATGACCACCCTGACTGCCCCCGCCCTGGAGCTCCGCCGCGCCGGGCTCGACTACCCGGACGGCGCCGGGACCCTCACCGCCGTCGACGACGTCTCCCTCACCCTCCAGCGCGGCGAGTTCACGGGGCTCACGGGCCCTTCCGGGTCGGGCAAGTCGTCCCTCCTGGCCCTCGCCTCCACCCTCCAGGCCCCCACGCGGGGTGCCGTGGTCGTGGACGGCGTGGAGACCGGGGGGCTCTCCTCCTCCGAGCTGCTCCGCGTGCGGCGAGAGAAGATCGGCATCATCTTCCAGCAGCCCCAGCTCATCGCGTCCCTCACCGCACAGGAGCAGCTGCTCATCACGGAGTCCATCCGCGGGGGCGCTCGGAAGGCTGCGCGGGCCAAGGCCGACGAGCTGCTGGACCTCGTGGGGCTGGGGGATCACCTGCACCGCAAGCCGGGCGAGCTCTCCGGCGGCCAGCGCCAGCGGGTGAACATCGCCCGGGCGCTCATGGGAGACCCGGTCCTCCTGCTCGTGGACGAGCCGACCAGCGCACTCGACGCCGAGCGGTCCCTCGCCGTCGTCGCCCTTCTGGAGAAGGTGACCCGGGAGTTCTCCACAGGCACGCTCATGGTCACGCACGAGACGGAGACGCTCGGGGGCGCCGACCGGATTCTCACGATGATTGACGGGCGGCTGGCTCATTGATAACAGTTAAGGGACGATCGACTACCGTGTGGACTGACATTCGTTCTGACCGCTGACTTCAAGGAGCAGGCCTCACATGGCTCACCCGAACACCCCCTCTGACCCGACGGCCGGCACCCCCCAGCAGTGGGACGGCTCACCGCTGGGCCACTCAGAGCCCGCTGCCTTCCCTGCGCCGCCGGCACCCCAGAGCCCGGCCGGTCCGCTGGCCATGCCGCAGGAGGCCAAGCAGGCTCAGATGGCCATGTACGCGGCGACGGCGGTCTCCGTCATCAGCCTCATCGTCTCGATGTCCGCGGGCCAGGGCATGAGCGGCCTTCTGGGGGTGGTGGCCCTCGGTGCTCTCGCCTACTTCTTCGGGCGCGCCAAGAGCTGGTCCCGCATCGTCTTCACTATCCTGGCTGCGATCGGCGTGCTGGGCGGGATCCTGGGCGTGGTGGGGATTCTCATGCTCCAGAACACTGACCCGGCTCTGCTCGCGGAGACCGGGATCGCCGCATCCATGATTCCGGTCACCATCGGGCTGACTGTGATCCAGG
>JAGLBH010000218.1:0-278 GCA_018260285.1 Arthrobacter sp.
AAATTGTAAGTCACATTGTCACTTATGTAGTTCAGGAGCGAGTTCCGCGCCCCAGTGTGCTGTTCGAGACGGCCGGCTAGCACAATTGGAGCGAGCTTGATGTCCTGACTTCGGGTCTCTGGCTCTTGTGCGTCGGGAGGAGATCCAGCTGGGGGAGGGTGGTGACCACTCTGAAGGTTTTGCGCTCAGGCACCTCCCAGGGGCTTCTCCGGGTGGCACTTCAGGCTCCGGCCGCCCCTCATCCCTGCCAGCCTGTTTGGAGGTGCGCTATCGGGTGT
>JAGLBH010000218.1:288-2783 GCA_018260285.1 Arthrobacter sp.
GCCCGATTCCCGCGGATCCGGGGCGGAAGGCGGCCGCAGTCTGGAGAAGGCGGCCGGGATATGGATGCGGTGCGGGACGGAAGGGCCCTCCTCGCCCTGGCTCACCCCGGGTCCAACCCACGCTGGTTCAACCTAAAACCCAATATTGGGTTACGTTGGGTTTTGATTGGGTTTTCGCTGGATCGCTTCTCCATGCCCCAGACGTCTTCGATCCGTTTGCCTGAGCGTCCAAGACCGCCCTCGACGGACGGGGCTCAGGGCGCAAGCACGCTGCGCTATGGTTTGGGCATGAAACGAATTGGGCTGCTGGGCGGGATGAGCTGGGAGTCAACCGCTCTCTACTACAAGTACATCAATGAAGCTGTCCGGAACCGCCTCGGCGGCCTTCACTCGGCAGACCTGATCGTTGTCTCGGTCGATTTTGCCGTCGTCGAGAAGATGCAGGCATCTGGCCAGTGGGATGAAGCCGGCGAATATCTCGCAGAACGTGCGCGCACCCTTGAACAGGGAAAGGCTGATGCTGTCGTTCTGTGCACAAACACAATGCACAAGGTCGCCCCTCAGCTGGAAAAGAGCCTCACAATCCCGCTGATCCATGTCGGAGACGCGACGGCACGGGCCGTCCTTGCTCAAGGGATTCATACGGTGGGCCTGTTGGGGACGAGATTCACGATGGAGCAGAATTTCTACCGCCGTCGGCTCGAAGACCACGGTCTGACGGTTCTGGTGCCGGAAGATTCAGCGCGTGACGATGTTCACCGCATCATCTATGAAGAGCTCTGTCAGGGCATCGTGAGGGAATCCTCTCGAAAACGCTATCTCGAGATCGTTCAAGATCTCGTTGCTTCCGGGGCGCAGGGAACAATCCTGGGGTGCACTGAGATTGAAATGCTGCTTGACCCCGATGACACCCCAGAGCTCAGTACCCCCTGTTTCTCGACGACGCGACTCCATGCGCTTGCAGCTGTCGATATCGCATTGGATGCCGACTGAAAGTTCTCAGCACATCGCTCGTCGACGCTGGTTGGTGAGCAGGCGGTCGTTCAAACCTGCGCACTCCCTCCTGCCGGTAAAGAAGAGATGAGGGCCCCGTCGTCACGACGGAACCCTCGTCACAGGTCTTTCATGCGGCTGCGCGCCATGGGGTCATTCGTCAGAAGGCCCGGCCCTCGTCAGAAGATCCCGCCCCTTGTCAGGACCCGCCGCCCCCTTCGGGGACCGGGCAGCTGATGTATGCATTCTGGATGCCGCAGTCGTCGGAGACAACCAGGGCCGGCCCGTTGCTCAGGGGCGAGGTGCCGCTCATGGTCGTGTTCTCGAGGGCGTAGGAGCCGAGGAGGTTCGTGCCGCTGTAGAACTCGAGCGTGTAGCCTGCCGGGAGAGCAGCCGGGTACGGGGCAGTCGAGCCCAGGGCCACCCATGCCACGTACTGGTTGGGATTGGGGGAGGTCGTCGAGCTGTTGTCGCAGACGCTGCCGACGGGCGGCTGCATTCCGCCGGGGACTGCAACCGTGCCCGAGTAGTTCAGCTGGAAGGGCTGGTCGATGGGCGTGATGCTTGTCGCCGTCGAGGTCAGGGTGAGGCCCTGGACCTGCTGGGAGGTGATCGTCGAATCGACGACGTACGTCACCAGGACCGTCGGATTCGCCGGGGTGAGGCGGTAGCCCGTGATGCGGCTGTCCTGTTGGGCGGCGCTGGCGAGGCTGATCCATGCGGAATGCCCCGTGAGGGAGGCTGTGTCGGGGGATCCGGCAGGGGAGAAGGTGTTGGCGGTCGTGCCGTCATTGGTCAGCTGCAGCGCGCAGAGATTGACGGAGAAGGGAGTGGGGGCGGTCGACGCCGACGCGGCCGGGGCTGCTGTGGTGATGGCGACGGCGGGGGCCATCCAGGCGGCCGATCGCGCGATGGAGCGGCGGGAGATGTGAGTCATGAGGTGTTGCCTTGCGGGGTGCGGGGCTCTGGTCGATACGCCGAGTACTTCTGAGAGCAAAGGATGGGTGTCTAAATAGGCTTGTGAAACAAGTGATTCGAGAGTACTTCACTGGGTGCAGAAAAATCTAGCCTCATTGAGAAAAATTTCACGACCTCCCCTAGGCTGACGGTCATGGATCGACTCTCCCCAGCCATCGCCCTCTCCGCCGTTGACGATTCGCTCCTCCAGCGGCTGGTCGAGGTGGCCACAACGGACGCATCCCCAGACGAGGTGACACCTCCCCTGACAGGTGGCGGCACGTGGACTCCCGAGCGCATCGCCTGGTTGGAGGACTACCACCGCTCGCGGCGAGCAGGGCTGAACGGCCCGCTGGGGGAGGCCACGTGGGCTGTTCTCCGGGGCTCGTCGCCAGTCGGCACCGTGCGTCTTCAACGCGGTGATAAGACAGGGGTTCTAGAGGTGGGGATCTGGCTGGCCCGCGCGGCGCGCGGCACGGGTGTCGCTCACGAGGCGCTTCGGGCGATCCGGGACGAGGCCCGCACACACGGAGCCAGCCTCCTTG
>JAGLBH010000219.1:0-465 GCA_018260285.1 Arthrobacter sp.
CACGGTGAAGACGGAGCCGACGACGGCGCCGGCGAGCACCACGGGCCCGAGCGGGTCGTCGAGGTGGTGCAGCAGGGCCTCGAAGACGCCCTCCTTGGCCACGAACCCGAGGGTCAGGGGCACGCCCGCCATGGAGCAGGCCGCCGCGAGCGCCGTGTAGAAGAGCACGGGGGCGCGGCGGGCCAGGCCGGCCAGCTCGCGGATGTCGCGCGTGCCGGAGCGCTGGTCGATCACGCCCACCACGAGGAAGAGCGTGGCCTTGAAGAGCGCGTGCCCCACGATGAGCGCCGTGCCCGCGTGCAGCAGGTCCGGGTGGCCCAGGCCCACCGCCAGGGTGAGGAAGCCGAGCTGGCTCACGGTGCCGTAGGCCAGGATGAGCTTGAGGTCGTACTGCCGCAGCGCACGGTATCCGCCGAGGAGCATGGTCCCCACGCCGAGCGCGACGACGAGCACCCGCCACGCCTC
>JAGLBH010000219.1:475-2776 GCA_018260285.1 Arthrobacter sp.
GGAACGCCGGGGCGAAGCGGGCGATGAGGTAGATGCCCGCCTTGACCATCGCGGCGGCGTGGAGATACGCCGAGACGGGGGTCGGGGCAGCCATGGCCCCGGGCAGCCAGAAGTGCGTCGGGATGAGGGCGGCCTTCGTCGCGGCGCCCGCGAACACGAGGACGGCCGCAGCCGTGAGGTATCCGCCGGCGTCCGTGATCTCCCCCGTGACGAGCTTCTCGAGGATGAGGGAGAGCCGCATCGTCCCTGCGGCGTGGGCGAGCATGAGGAACCCGACGAGCATGGCCAGGCCGCCCGCCGTCGTGACGATGAGCGCGTAGAGGGCCGCGCGGCGCGCCGTGAGACGAGTGCGCGAGAAGCCGATCATGAGGTAGGAGAGGATCGTCGTCGCCTCCCACGCGATGAACAGCGTCATGAGGTCGTCCGCGGTGACGAGGAGGAACATCGCCGCCGCGAACGCCGTGAGCTGCCCCGCGAACATCGCCTGCCCCACCGCCTGCCGCGTGGCCTTGAGGAAGTACTGGGCGCAGTAGGCCAGGACGACGGCGCCCACCCCCGTGACGAGCAGAGCCAGCGTCAGGGAGAGCGTGTCCAGGCGCAGGGCCAGGTCGATCCCGAGCTGCGGAATCCACGGGACGGACCACGTGCGCACCGTCTCGGGAGCGGTGACGGCCAGTCCCAGCAGCCAGAGGAACACCGCGGCGGGCGTGGCGGCCACGGCGTAGAAGGAGAGGCGGCCGAAGCGCCGGAAGAGGAACGGGGCCGCCAGGGCGTTGAGGGACAGAAGGGAAAGGGCGATGAGCAACGCGCGGTCCTTACGTGGCAGGCTCGTCTGCCGGATCGTGGTGCAGCTTCAGGGTGCAGGAGTCTGCGATGAAAATTCAGACTCCTTGCTATTTTACCCGGCGTTTGCTTAACGCCCCCTGGGAGGCCGCTGGCACCGGGTATCCTCTGCACATGACACACCACCGCTCCGCCGCGCCCACCGCGCCCAAGCGCTCACATGTTCTCGCCTGGGGCCTGTGGGACTGGGGCTCCAGCGCCTTCAACGCCATCATGACGACCTTCGTCTTCACGGTCTGGCTCACCTCCTCGCAGTTCGGGGACACGGCGCACTCCTCCCAGCTGCTCAGCTGGGGGCTGGGGCTCTCCGGCGTCGCCCTGGCGGTCCTCGCACCGATCCTCGGCCAGCGCAGCGACGCGGCCGGACGCCGGAAGACGTGGCTCGTCGTCAACACCCTCGCAGTCGTGGCTCTCTGCGCGGCGTGCGCGTTCGTGCGGCCCGGCCCGCAGTACCTCCTCCTCGGGATCGCGCTCATCTCCGCGGCCACGCTCTTCTTCGAGTTCGCGTCCGTCAACTACAACGCGATGCTCTCGGACGTCTCGACGCCTGCGACGGCGGGCCGGGTCTCGGGGTTCGGCTGGTCCCTGGGGTACATCGGGGGGATCGCGGCCCTCGTCGTCGTCCTCTTCGGATTCATCAAGCCGGTGCTCGGCCTGCCCGTCCCGACCGACGACGGATGGCCCTTCCGCATCACCGCCCTCTTCTCCGCAGCGTGGTTCCTGCTCTTCGCGCTGCCGCTCTTCCTGTCCGTGCCGGAGACCGCTCCGGAGGGGCCCGCGGCGGCGCAGCCCACGATCGCCGAGTCCTACCGGATCCTCTGGCGGCGGCTGGTCTCCCTGTGGCGCACGGACCGGCACGCGATCCTGTTCCTCGGGGCATCGGCGATCTACCGGGACGGGCTCGCGGCAGTCTTCTCCCTGGGCGGCATCATCGCGGCGGGCACCTTCGGGTTCGAGCAGGCGGACGTCATCGTCTTCGCCATCGCGGGCAACGTCGTGGCGGCGCTCGGCGCGGTGGCCGGCGGCCTGCTGGACGACCGGCTCGGGCCCAAGCGGGTCATCGTCGGCTCGCTCGCCGGGCTCGTGGCGGCGGCCGTGGGGATTCTGCTGCTCGGCACGGGCACGCATCATCTGGGCGGGTTCGAGTGGACGAGCACCACCACGTTCTGGGTCTGCGGCCTCTTCCTGTGCCTGTTCGTGGGGCCGGCCCTACCTGCTGCGCATGGCCCCCGAGGGGCGCGAGTCCGAGTTCTTCGGCCTGTACGCAACGTGCGGCCGTGCCGTGAGCTTCCTGGCGCCGGGCCTCTTCGGCCTGTTCATCGCCATCGGAGGGCAGCAGATCCACGGGGTCATCGGCATCGCGCTGGTCCTCGCCGGCGGCCTGGCCGCGCTCCTGCCGGTGCGCCAGCCGGAGGCCCGCGAGCTGGGCGGGCACGAGGCGGGTGTGCGCTAGCCGGG